>CBEVZC010000042.1:0-23478 GCA_965554225.1 uncultured bacterium
TTTTAATTTTCTCGATTAATTCCATTTTTGTTCCCGTTTTATCTTTATTATAGTTGATTATTTATATATGTATAATTTAATTTTATTAAAATTGTTTTTCCTAAAGCTTCGCTCCTTTACTTACATAGAAGCAATAAATTCTTAGGTCATTAATAAACTTGTTTTAAAAACTTACGCCCAATGAATAACACTTAATTCAAAGGGATTAATTAACAATTCATGTTTAGGCAGAATTCTAAAAGTGAAACCGAAATGTCCTGTTATTTCACAAACTATCTCGCCTACAAATTTATGAGTATTGGCTTTTTCGTCAGTAGAAATATAATCCATTTTAATTGCATAATTATTACTCGTATCTTCCCACTGGTCAACTTTACCGTAATAAATTTGAACTTCAACATCTTGAGGTGTTAAATCACCCAAAAACACTTCTGCACTTAAGGAATATTTTGAATCAACTTTAATCTTAATCTCACTTTCCAAAACTTCTGTTTTTACAAATTTAATTTGTGACCAATTAGCAAGAAGTTTAGATTTCCAGATAGTAAATTCCCTTGCTTTTTCAAAATCATTATCTTTTAAGTATAATCTCTTTTTATATGCATTGAGATAATACTTAGTAGCGTATTGTTCAACCATTCTATGAGTATTAAAAACCGGACCTAAATTTTTCATTGATGCTTTCATCATCGCGATCCATTGTCTCGGTATTTTATCATCTCCCCTATTAAAAAAAGTTGGAATTATTTCATTCTCCAAAGTATCGTAAATGAGTCTGGATTCAATTTCATCTTGATATTCGAGATCCACATATTCTTCACCATTTCCAATTTTCCAACCGTACATAGGATCAAAAGCTTCATCCCACCAACCGTCGAGCACACTAAAGTTTAATCCCCCGTTTGCAATAATTTTCATTCCTGAAGTACCGCTTGCTTCCAACGGTCTACGAGGATTATTTAACCAAACATCACAACCCTCCACCATATAACGGGCAATATTCATATCATAGTTTTCAATAAACACTATTTTTTTTCTAAAATGCTCTTCTTTAGCAGCAGCAACAATTTCCTGAATCAATTTTTTACCTGCATCATCTTGCGGATGTGCTTTTCCGGCAATAATAAACTGAACAGGTAAATCATTATTCCCAAGAATATTTGCCAACCGCTCAATATCCCTTAATATAAGATTTGCTCTTTTATAGGTAGCAAATCTACGTGCAAAACCAATTGTTAATGCGGAAGCATTTAGTACTTCCTTTGCAGCTTGAATTTCTGAAAGCGAGCCACCTCTTTTACGAACCTGTTCCTGCAATCTTGATCTGGCAAATGAAACCAATCTTTCCCTTCTTCTTTCATGTGTACGCCATAGTTCTTCGTCCGGGATTTCGTCAATATCAGACCAAATATCTTTATCGGAAATTTCCAGACTAAAATTATCGCCGATATATCTAAATAAAAGCTCGTACATTTCATTAGAAAGATGAGACCTTGTGTGAATACCGTTTGTGATATAATCTATTGGTATTTCATCGAATGGAATATTTTTAAATCCATTTACCCACAATTTTTTTGAAACTTTACCGTGCAGTTTACTCACGCCGTTAACAAAGCCTGCCATATTCATTGCAAGATGAGCCATGTTGAAATTAACAGATGGTTTATCCTTAATTATTGTTCCTAAACTGTAAAATTCTTTATCGCTTATTTTTAATTCTTTTCTATAGTAATTTCCTAAATATTTTTCTACAAGCTGATTATCAAATACATCAATGCCTGCCGGTACAGGTGTATGAGTTGTAAATATATTAGAATAAAAGCCAATATCTTGAGCCTCTTGAAATGACAAACCTTTATCAATCAAATATTTTATTCTTTCCAAGGCAAGAAAAGCAGAATGTCCTTCGTTCATATGGCAAACCGACGGGTTTACACCCAAGGCATGCAGCGCCCTAATTCCGCCAATTCCTAAAATAATTTCCTGTTCAATTCTGGTTTCTTTATTTCCGCCGTAAAGTGAGCGGGTAATCCATTTATCGGTATCACTATTTTCCGGTACATTTGTATCGAGTAAATATAAAGGAACTCTACCTACTTGGATTTTCCATATTTGAAATGAGACTTTTCGTCCCGGGAAATCCAAAGCAATTTTTATAGGTAACCCTTTTCCATCCAACACAAGCTCCATAGGCTGATTTTGGAAATCCGTTAATTCATACCTTTCCTGCTGCCAGCCGTCTGAAGTAAGATACTGCTGGAAATAACCTTCTTTATAACATAAACCAACGGCAGCAAGAGGAACGCCCAAATCACTTGCAGATTTCAAATGATCGCCGGATAAAACGCCTAAACCGCCCGAATAAATTTGGAGACATTCGGTTAAACCGAATTCGGCTGAAAAATAAGCAACAAAAGGAGTATCGTGAGAATCAAAATTTTTCTGGTACCAAGTAATTTCCTGCATATAAACTGTTAACTGAAGATAAACACGGTTCATATGAGAAACGAAACCGGAATCTTCCGCAGCATCTTTAAGTTCGTCTTGACCAATTTGGCCAAGCATTAAAACAGGATTATGATGAGTAGCTTCCCATAATTCTCTATTCAATCTTCTGAAAAGTTCCTGTGCATCTTGGTTCCACGACCAGTATAGGTTATATGCGATTTCCCTCAACGGCTCCAGATTTTCCGGAAGTGAAGGAATAACATCAAAATTACCGATAAAATTTATCATTTGGTCCTCTTTTAATTTTTACAATGCTTTTTAAACAATTATATAAATCTTAAACCTTATATGTTATAGGATAATTTTGAGAAAAGCAATTATATTTTTAATAATATTGTAAAAATACTAATTATCAATTTTATTTGATGGCTTAATTAGATTTAATAAATATCTAAGTATTGAAAATGTTATTTTTACGAATATTGAGTAATGAAATCAATTTTTATGAAAATTAATCATCGAAATAATTAAGAATATTTTTATGGAGAAATATTTTGTCAGTGCCGTAATAGGCTACTTATTGGGATCAATTCCTACTGCTTATTTAGTTTTGAAAAAAAAAGGCCTCGATATTACTAAAGAAGGCTCGGGGAATGTAGGAACCTTAAATTCTTACCAGGTTAGCAACTCCAAATTGATAGGAATATTTGTTTTTACAATTGACTTACTGAAAGGAATTTTCAGTGTTCTCATAGTTAAACTACTTTTCGGAAATTTATTTATTTTTCCGATGGTTGCGCTTGTTTTTGCAGTCATTGCTCATTGCTACAATCCATGGATTAAATTTAAAGGCGGCAAAGGATTAGCCACCGCCGCAGGCGGTTCTCTTTTTCTAATTCCACAAATTTTAATTCTTTGCATAATATTTTGGATTGCACTTTACCTTTACAAAAGAAATATTCAAGTGGCTAATGCTTTTGCATCTTTGCTGGTCGGTCTGCTTGCAATTTCCACCTCTGGCATATTAAACAACTTTTCAACACCACCGGCAAAATCCAATATTTTCTTTGGAACATCGATTGTTTTTCTTTTTTTAATTATAATTAGTAAGCATATTTTTCCGTTAAAAGAATACTTTGAAGAACAAAGCAAAAAAATAAGGAACCATGAAAAATGAAAAACCTTAAGTCAATTTTAATTTCATCACTAGTTACGCTGCTGATAGTTTCGTTGGCATTTGCATATTACTTTTATAAAAATCAAAAACCTAAAGAAAACGAACAAGTTGCAGCTGCTCAAACTGTTTCAACAAAACCTAACTTTCAAATAAAAGACACTCTATCGAATATTGAGCGTAATAAAAAAATTACAAATTCAAGGGAAACTATAATTACCGAAACTGTTTCTAAGGTTAGTCCGGCAGTTGTTGGAATTACCGTAACCGAGATTCAAGAGTATAGAGATCCTTTTAGTCAAGACCCCTTTTTCAGGCAATTTTTTGGCGATAGGGTTTACAAAAGGAAAATTAAGGGTTTAGGATCCGGTACAATAATTTCTCCGGACGGATATATACTAACAAATGATCATGTTGCCGGCAATGCAGTTAAAATAATAGTTACCATGACGGACGGCAGACATTTTGACGCGAAAAAAATCGGGACAGATATGACGTCCGATATTTGCCTGCTTAAAATTAATGCTAAAAATTTACCGTATGTTCCGTTCGGTAATTCGGATAAAATTTTAATCGGAGAATGGGTAATTGCTTTGGGAAATCCTTTCGGACTTTTTGAAATAAACAATAAACCTACGGTTACCGTTGGCGTTATCAGCTCTGTCGGTCTTAATCTTGGTGTTGATAACAACCGCTATTATTATGACATGCTTCAGACCGATGCGGCAATAAACTCGGGTAACAGCGGCGGACCGTTAGTAAACAGTATGGGACAAATAATTGGGATGAATACTTTAATTTATTCCAAGACCGGAGGAAATATCGGCTTAGGTTTTGCAATTCCCGTAAATAGAATAAAGCCGATTATTATGGAACTAAAAACAAAAGGTAAAGTTGATAGAAATTTCTGGACGGGATTAAGCATTCAAACTATTAACGATGGCATTGTTAAATACTTTAAACTCTCAAATGTTCAAGGTGTAATAATAACAGACATTGCGCCTAATTCACCGGCAGAAAAAGCCGGACTAAAAGTTGCCGATATAATTACAAAAGTTGATAACATAAAGGTTTCAGACGATGCAACTCTTATTAATTTAATGCATACGAAAGAGACCAACGAAATAGTTACATTTGAAATTATTAGAAAAAATAAGACATTAGAAAAGAGTTTAAAATTAGAGCCCAAAAATGATTAAACGATACACACCTCCGGAGATGGGAAAAATTTGGGAAGATGAATTTAAGTATTCTACCTGGTTAAAAATTGAAATTTTAGCTTGCGAAGCCCGCGCCGAACTCGGTGAAATTCCTGCAGAAGATGTTGATGTAATTAAAAAGAAGGCAAATTTTGAAGTTGAGAGAATTTTAGAAATTGAAAAAACAACAAAGCATGATGTAATTGCGTTTCTTACAAATGTAGCCGAGTACGTTGGTCCTGAATCAAGGCATATTCACTACGGAATGACCTCTTCCGATATTTTGGACACTACACTTTCCTTTCAAATGAAAGCTGCCGGAAATTTACTTTTAGCAAAATTGAAAAAACTAAAAAGTGCACTTAGAGAAAGAGCATTTGAGCATAAACACACAATTTGTATAGGACGCAGTCACGGTATTCATGCAGAGCCTACTTCAATGGGATTAAAGTTTGGTCTATGGTTCGAAGAAACGAAAAGAAATATTGAACGACTAAAATCGGCTATTGAAAATATTAGTGTAGGACAAATATCCGGTGCAGTAGGTACTTTCGAGCACTTATCTCCCAAGGTAGAAGAATATGTCTGTAAAAATATGGGATTGAACCCCGCTTCCGTTTCCACACAGATTATTCAAAGGGACCGGCATGCACAGTTTCTTACTACTTTGGCAATCATCGGAGCTACACTTGAAAAAATTGCTGTTGAGATAAGACATCTTCAAAGAACGGAAGTTTTGGAAGCCGAAGAATATTTTTCAAAAGGACAGAAAGGCTCATCCGCAATGCCGCATAAAAGAAACCCGATAGTTTCCGAAAGAATAACCGGTTTAGCGAGGTTACTCCGCAGCAATTCCATGGCAGCTCTGGAAAATGTAGCACTTTGGCATGAGCGGGATATTTCCCATTCCTCCGTTGAAAGAGTAATTGTTCCGGATAGCTGCATTACACTGGATTATATACTGAACTTAATGGTCAACCTAATCACAAATCTTATTGTTTACCCTGAGAATATGCTCAAAAATTTAGAGATCACCAGGGGTTTGGTTTTTTCTCAAAGTATTATGCTAAAACTTGTAACAAAAGGGATAACAAGAGAAGAAGCATATAAATTAGTGCAGGAACCTGCAATGAAAGTATGGCAAAATAAAGACAAAAACTTAAAGGATGAACTTTTACACTCACCGGAAGTAATGAAACTTTTAACCAAAGACGAAATTGAAGAGATTTTTGATTCGAATAAGATGTTGAAGAATGTAGATTTTATTTTTGCAAGATCGGTCGAAGCAAAATAACGGCAGCATATACTTAAACAAAAGGAGGTACTCATGAAATTTTTATATAAATCAGCTATTCTTGTATTCATCATACTTTTCATTTCATCGTGCGGCGGGAATGCGGATATCTTGAAAGTAGGTAACTCCGCTCCAGATTTTACTTTGCAAGATGCAAGCGGAAAAACTTACACACTTTCATCTTTTAAAAACATTTCTCCCGTTGTTGTTTATTTTTATCCTAAAGCAAATACTCCGGGATGCACAACGGAAGCATGCGGAATAAGAGATGATTTTTCCAAGTTCAAGCAGAACAATATAGTTGTTTTGGGAGTTAGTGTTGATTCAAAAGATGCAATTAAAGAATTTATAGACGACTACCATTTGAATTTTCCCCTTTTATCTGATAAAAATAAAAAGGTTTCTGAAGAGTATGGAACACTGAACAATTTCGGTTTCTCGAATAGAGTAACTTTTATAATAAATAAGTCCGGAAAAATTGCCAGAATAATTAAAAATGTTGATGTAGAAACTCACGCAGATTCAGTATTCAAAATTGCTTCGGAATTAAATTAAAATAATTGTAGTGCAGATAAAGAGGACTTTCGTTTTACAAAAATATTTTTAAATCTTATCCAAAATTCCAGCATCAAATTATATTAAAAATTTTTATTTGTTTACTATAAATATATTGACAAATAACTCCGACTTTAATATATTAGCACTCGTTAAAGTTGAGTGCTAATAACAAATTTAAGGAGAATACAAAATGACAGAAGTAAACATAAAACCATTAGCAGACAGGGTAGTTATTAAACCCGACGAAGTAATGGAAACAACAAAATCCGGGATAGTTTTACCCGATACAAGCAAAGAAAAGCCGATTGAAGGAACTGTTGTTGCTGCAGGTCCGGGAAAGGTTACGGAAGACGGAAAACTGATAAACATGAGCGTAAAAGTTGGAGACAAAGTACTTTACGGAAAATATTCCGGAACAGAAATAAAGTTGGACGACGATGAATACTTAATAATGAGAGAAGACGATATTTTTGGAATACTTAAATAATAATAATTAAAATCAAATTAAATAAAAACTATAACTTAGGAGGAAGATATGTCCGCAAAATTAATTGAGTTCAGCACAGATGCGAGAGCAAAATTGAAGATCGGTGTTGATAAACTGGCAAACGCTGTAAAAGTTACATTGGGTCCCAAAGGAAGAAATGTAATTTTAGATAAAAAATTCGGTGCACCAACAGTTACCAAAGACGGTGTTAGTGTTGCAAAGGAAATAGAGTTAGAAGATGAAGTTGAAAACATGGGCGCACAAATGGTTAAAGAAGTTGCTTCCAAAACCAGTGACGTTGCCGGTGACGGAACTACGACTGCTACTGTTTTAGCACAAGCTATTTACAGAGAAGGTCTTAAAAATGTTACAGCCGGTGCAAATCCTATGGATTTAAAACGTGGTGTTGATTTAGCAGTAAAAAAAGTTATTGAACATTTAAGATCAGTCACTAAAGAAGTTGGTGGAAAAGATGAAATTGCGCAAGTAGGTTCTATTTCTGCTAATAACGATAAAGCAATCGGGGAACTTATTTCCGATGCAATGGATAAAGTTGGGAAAGACGGAGTAATTACTGTTGAAGAAGCTAAAGGTACCGAAACGGAATTGGATTTAGTTGAAGGTATGCAATTTGACCGTGGTTATTTATCGCCTTATTTTGTAACCGATTCAGAATCGATGGAAGCAGCTTTAGAAACTCCATTAATTCTTATCCACGACAAGAAAATTTCAGCAATGAAAGATTTATTACCTATTCTTGAAAAAGCTGCTCAATCAGGTAAACCTCTTTTAATAATTGCAGAAGATTTGGAAGGTGAAGCATTAGCAACTTTAGTTGTTAATAAATTAAGAGGAACATTAAAGGTAGCTGCAGTTAAAGCTCCTGGATTCGGCGACAGAAGAAAAGCAATGTTAGAAGATATAGCCGTTTTAACCGGCGGTACAGTTATTTCCGAAGAAAGAGGATATAAATTAGAAAGCGCTACTTTAGATTATTTAGGTTCTGCAAAAAAAATAGTTATTGACAAAGATAATACTACTGTAGTTGAAGGTTCAGGAAAGAGTGAAGACATAAAGAAACGGATAAATGAAATTAAAGCTCAAATAGAAAAAACAACTTCCGATTACGATAAAGAAAAACTGCAAGAAAGATTAGCAAAACTTTCCGGCGGTGTTGCCGTACTTAAAATTGGCGCTGCTACCGAGATTGAAATGAAAGAGAAAAAAGCAAGAGTTGAAGATGCACTTCATGCTACAAGAGCAGCTGTTGAAGAAGGTATTGTTGCCGGCGGCGGGGTTGCTTTAGTTAGAGCTATTGCAGAACTAGATGGAATGAAAGGTGATAATTTAGACCAGACAACCGGTATTAAGATTATACAAAAAGCTCTTCAAGAACCCTTGAAACAAATAGTGAACAATGCCGGATTAGAAGGCGCTGTTGTTCTGAATAAAGTTATGGAAGAAAAAGGTAACTTCGGGTTTAACGCCTCAACAGAAAAATATGAAGACTTATTCAAAGCGGGAGTTATTGATCCTACTAAAGTAACAAGAACGGCATTAGAAAACGCCGCATCTGTTTCCGCACTTCTTATTACAACCGAAGCTGTTGTTTACGAAAAGAAAGAAGAAGAAAAAATGCCAGCTATGCCACCAGCCGGTGGAATGGGCGGTATGGACGGAATGTATTAATAGATTATTGTTCCAATACAAAAAAGGCGGTTTTACAACCGCCTTTTTTAATTTAAATTAGAACAAAGTATTACGCATGAGTATTTTTAAACTTTTCGTAATTAAATATTCTTAATTTCGATCCTTCTAATTCAATTAAGCCCTTTTTTACAAACGAATGAAGTGTTCTTGAGATTGTTTCTCTTGAGGTTCCGGCCATATTTGCAAGATCCTGCTGAAGCGGTAATTTTTCTATTTCAACAATGCCCTGCTTAATTCTACCAATATCGTTAGCCAGCTGCAGTATAACAGTCGCAACTTTACCTTCGGCGTCTTTAAGCGATAAAGATTTAATCTGCATATCTGCCGAGCGCAAACGTTTGGATAATTCCTGCATTAGAGCAATAGATATTTCCGGGTGCTCCTTAAGAAACTCTAAAAACTGGTTTCTTTGGATTATAAATAATTCGGAGTTTTCCAAAGCGCTTACAGTGGCGGAACGCGTCTGCCCGTCCAATAAAGCCATCTCCCCAAAAATATCCGATTCGGTTAAAATATTAAGGATTACTTCCCTACCGTCGTTACTGGTTCTTGTTACTTTAACTTTACCGTTAACAATAATAAATAATGCACCCCCCACTTCATCTTCCATTAAGATTATATTATCTTTCTTATATGTCCTTCTAAAACCAACTTGAGAAATTTTTTCTATTGTTTCTTCGGGTAAATCCGAGAAAATTGGAACATATAATAAAAAGTCAGATGAGTCACTCATTTGCCCTCCTTCCTGATAAATGGGTACGTTATTAAAATTCTATATTATTTCTGCAATATATCAATTTATTTTAAATTTATGTAAAAAAAATTAACAATTGGATAAAGAGAAAATATAGAATTACTATCGAATATTTTCGGCGCGAGTTAATTTTCAATTGGATTTTAATATATGATAGGTGTATTAATGGACCGGTTTAATGCAAAAATTATAAACGGCGGTTTATAAAGTATATATAGTGTTCTTTGGGTAAAATAAGTTAACCGACCAAAAAAGTTTTATGCTGAATTAAGAAGCCGGTATCACTAAGCGTTTTTTTTTCTAAACTTTGCTGCATTCTCATCAAAAGAAAGGAATTCCAATTTACCGTTTATTTCAACAAGCATTATTCCTTTCCCGAACATTTCAACGCGAGCATAGTTAATGTTTGTAAGCTCTATTCCGTCGCGGTCCAGTAGCCCCCATTTGCGGTCCAGCTGCACCTTTGTAATTCCGAACTTACCGTATAGCGGGAAAACCGAATCATACTTTATTGGAACAACCGAATTCCCTTCCCTATCGATAAAGCCCCACTTACCGTCTTTTTTAATTCCGATAAGACCTTCGCTGTAAGAAAGGGAAATAATTTCCTCGAACTCAAAAGGAATTATTTCATTGCCGTAGTTATCCAGCAGTCCCCATTTACCGTCTTGTTTTACTCTTGAAATTCCTCTGCTCATATCACCAAAAAAGTCAAAGTTTTTAGAATTATCGGAACCAAAATTTTTCCTTTTCAATATTAACTCCAAAAGGTCCTCAAAAACACATAGCAAATTTAGCAGATTTTAGAAAACTGATTGTGCTCTGAAACACAGCTTTTTTTGTAAAAGTTTTGAGAAGATGAAAAAATGCAATAAAATAATAAAAAACAAATGTATTCAACTTTTTTAAGTCTAATAAACTACAATTCTAATCATTAAATTTAATTATTTACGATGTCGTTATTTTTTATTACAGGAAGAAATTCGATTGGCAATTATCTTAAAAGTTGCCCCGCCAGGATTCGAACCCGGAACAAAGGTTCCAGAGACCTCTGTGTTACCATTACACCACGGGGCAATTATTGGTCTCCAAATATATTTAAGTGAGTTTCTAAATGCAAGAACTCAGCAACGGGAAATGGTGAATTGAAATTTGAAAATTATTGAGAGTAATATTGCTGTATTGTTATATTGGTAATAATAACAGGACAATGATGAACCGGCATGCTGTAATTTATAATAGAATGATTAGCAATTTAAGATTTGTAGTGTATAAAGTAGTCCAATGGACTGCGAACACCTAAACCACCTTTATTCATTACATGAGTGTAAATCATTGTAGTACGTACCGATTGATGACCAAGTAATTCTTGAACAGTGCGAATATCGTAACCATTTTCCAGTAAGTGTGTTGCAAAAGAATGTCTAAGAGTATGTGGGGTTCCGTGCTTATTTATATTTGTTAATTTTACGGCATTACTAATTTGGCGTTGAATAGTTGAATCGTAAATGTGGTGTCTGCAAATATTTCCTTCCTTATCTTTTACAAAACGAGAAGATGCAAAAACGTATTGCCAACCAAATTCTTTTGAAGCATTTGGATATTTTTTACTTAAGGCAAAGGGCAAGGTTGTATAACCCTTGTTATATTTTAAATCGTTAACGTGTTCTATTTTTCTTTTATCCAATTGCTTAATTAATTTTGACTTTATTGACACAGGTAAAAGTGTTGTACGATCTTTATTCCCTTTCCCGTCTCTAACAACAATCAGATTTTGTTCAAGGTCTAGGTCTTTAATTCTCATTCTTAATGCTTCCATTAAACGTAAGCCGGAGCCATATAAAAGCTGAGCAATAAGCAGATGTTCCCCATGCATTTTGGAAAATAGCTGTTTAATTTCATCTTTTGAAAATACAACAGGAATAAAATTTTTACGTTTAGCTTTTATAAACGAGCTAAAATCACCAATATTTTTTTTAATAACAGACTTGTATAGAAACACAACTGCATTAAGAGCCACTCTTTGTGTTGAAGGACTGTAATTTTTTTTAAGCGCAAGATAATCTAAAAATTTCTGTATATGAGTTTCATCGAGATCATTTGGATGCTGCTTATCATTAAAAATAATAAACCTTTTTATCCAAAGAACGTAAGCTTCGGCAGTTTTAAGGCTATAATTTCTTTTTAATACTTCGTTACGAACTTGATTGAGAAGTTGGGACATGGTATACTGCAATTGAATTATTAATGCTATCATGCAATATAACTAAATTGTCTTGATATGCAAAATCAAACCGGATATTTTAACCTATTTAAGTGTAATGAGTTACATAAATTTTCTGTTGTAATGATAAATATTTTTTATTACTTTAATTATGAATAATGCAACATTTGTTTAATATAAGCAAGTTTGTGTTGCAGGTTATTAATAGGTTAGCTCACTAAATGGTGAAATATGAATTTCAATTCAAATGAAGAAGTTTATAAATATTTGGAAACCTTATTCTTTGCAGATAAATATCCAACTTCTGTTAGCGACATTTGGCAAAAGTATCGAGATGAGAAATATAAAACAAAGGATATGGATGCTGTTAATCTAGCACAACTCGAAATGGACATTTTTAATTTTACAATTCGTGATAACGAACTCCATTTTATGTGGAGTGGTTCTGACAATGAGGGCAATCCAGTGGAATATCCTTCTCTTAACAATTTTTCTGAAGAATCTTTTGAACATATCAAAAACAAGTATGCTGAAACGAATAATATACATTTGCGTGTTCGCTATGCACATTTATTATGGCTATCGCCTCATAAAAATCAAAAATATGCACAATCAGCAATAGATGATTATTTCAAAATAATAGCAGAATTAGATCAACAAATAAAATCTGGCGAGTTAAAAGAATCACCCCACAAAATATTATACTATCTTAAGAATTTGTTTCACTTATCTGTTCAAATTAAATACAAAACAAACGAAGTGATTTCACTTGTAATTGAGCAAATAAAAAATTACAAAACGTTTAAGACAAAAAACCATTTTTTGCAATACAACCTTCTTCGTCTTGTTAATGATAACTACAAAACATTTAAGGATACTCCTCTTGATGAGATGATTGAAATAATATGGGATATTTCAAGCATACTTGAAATTGATAAAGAATATCATCCTGCAATACAAATGCTTGAGATTGGCGAATCTTTGTCAAAAAAGATAGGGCATACTAAATATAATTGGAAGAAAAACGAGGCAATTATATATGAGAAGCTTTTAGCAGAAGCTAAAGAAGATTTAGCGGCAATCAGTTATTGTCAACAAGCTTTGGATTGTTACAAACAAATTAAGGATTCTTTTAAAATAAAAGAGTTAGAAGAAAAGTTTATTGAATTAAAAACAAATGTTGGCTTACAAGAGTTTTCCCAAAAGATTGATATTGAAAAATATATTGAGCATTGTAAAAATGTAGCTGAAGAAATCGCAAAGAAAGATCCAGATGAAATCTTAAAGACTCTAATGCACGCTAAAGACATTCTCCCGAATAAGAAGGAATTAGAAGAAGCTGTAAAATCTCAAGCAGAATTGACACCTTTCTTACATATGTTAACAAAAACAATTCACGATCAATCGGGTAATCCAATCCAACATTTTTCTTCTGAAAACGAGAAAATATATTTCCACCTACTTGAAAATTATGGCCACGCTTTAAGTATGCAGTATATCTACCTAATTCATTACATCACTTATACTTGCGTTAGAGATAACAAGTTAACAATAGATACTGTACTCGATTTTTTCGAAAAGAATTCGTGGTTTGGCAAGACTTTTACAAAACAAATAATGGGCAAAGTTTACAAATTTAATTGGTTGTCCCAAATAACTGGAAGCTTAATTGAATATTTTGTTCAATTAAAGAACATCATTCATCACGTTAATTACTATCCTGATTTAGTAATGCCTACAGATTCTCTAACGTTAAAAATAGAAGGACTTGTCAGAGATTTATGTTCGTTTAACGGAATTACGACGTTCACTCAAACAAAAGATAAAAATGATAAATTGATAGTAAAAGAAAAAGATATCAATATGTTACTTAGAGAAGAAGAAATTGAAAAAATATTTAATCCAGACGATTTATTACTGTTCAAGTTTCTGTTAGTTGAAAAGAATGGTTACAATTTAAGACATAAAGTCGCACACGGTTTAATGCATTCTTCAGAATATTCTATTGATAATCTGCACTTGTTGTTTATTTGTTTATTAAAAATTGGGATGTATGATTTTACAAAAAAGAATGAGACGTGAGCTAACCAGCCAATCAAGCGGACGCCGTATTCGCATTTGGCATTTTTGAAATTATTAAGTTAGTCGTTCCGTTTCGGCTAACTTGTTCAAAGTAGTGGTTCTAATTAATAAACTTGCAAACTGCACTTACGATGAAAGTTAAGCACAGTTTGCTAAATTATTGGCAGTTGTTTTTTATGCGGCATTGCTGTTCTGGGGCGCCGCTTATTGGCGACGCCGTTATGTGGCTTATTTTTTATTTATTTCTTATAAAGAACCGGAGAGATGTCTTATGAAGATTATAAAGCTATTATTTTTATTAAGTATTCTTATTAATCATACAACTTTAAGTCAAACTTCACTAATAAATATTAACTCCTATGATATCAAAACAAAGCTTTCCTTAAACTCCAAAAACATTGACATAACCGTTCTTTGTAAAATTCAAAAATCTGATTCTCTATCCGAAATTCAATTCCTTTTCAGCTCAGAATCTAAGATTCATTCGGTTGAATATTTGAAGGAAGGTAACTGGATTAGTATCCAGCACAAGTTCAATGGAAAGGATTCATTATTATTACTATTTGATAATGAAATTCTTCCAGCTAATAAATACGTATTGAAATTTAAATACTCATTTCCAACCAATATTCTCAATGATTCACCAGTTATAATTGATAGAGGTCATCGATGGTATCCGCTTATTATCGATCAAATAGCGGCGTTTAAGTTGTTTTGTAATGTTCCTAAAGGATATAGCGTTTTAGCAGCGGGTGATCTACAATCGGTAAATAATAATAAAGACAGCAATACATTTATTTGGGAAAGTCAATCTGCTGTATTTAAAATGCCCTTAATCGTTTTTAACCGTCATCAATTTAAGAGAGCGGAATTTGATTCTTTAGGTATTGGTATTGACTTTTATTATTTGAATGCTGATTCCATTGAAGTATCGACTATAATTAAAGAAGCAGCTAAATGTATTAATTATTTCTCTAAAAATATTGGAAACTATTTATATAAAAAGTTAACTCTCTTTGAAGTGACCCAGTGGAGAGGGATAAATACGGGAAGCGGATTAATAATGATCGGTTCTCAATCATTAGAAATGATGAAACAAAAATATTATGATGGCTTAAATTTGACAATTGCCCAACAATGGATCGGTGCCGGTGTCTTCGCCAAATATGGAGAACCCGGTTTTTGGTTCCTGGCTCTCTCTTTACCACATTATTTACGTCTGATGTATTTGCGACAAACTAAAGGTGAAGAATCGTTTTACGAATCCTTACACAAACCTCTAGCTAAGTACAAAGAATTTTCCGGTAAAGAGAATGACATACCAATAATGGATATCGATTCCCCTAATTCAAGAGAAAAGAGTATCATTTTGTACGGTAAAGGTCCTTATGTAATTAGCAAAATCCAAAATTCAATGGGTGATGAAAAGTGGTTATTATTCCTTCAAAATATAGATGAATCTTTTCGTGGAAAGATATTGACTTACGATGAATTTGAAAAACAAATTTCTAAGTATGATGAGAATGGAAATATTTTAACTT
The DNA here is from genome assembly GCA_965554225.1 of uncultured bacterium. Taxonomy (GTDB): domain Bacteria; phylum Bacteroidota; class Ignavibacteria; order Ignavibacteriales; family Melioribacteraceae; genus BMS3ABIN04. The sequence goes on from CBEVZC010000042.1 coordinate 15,472, forward strand.
TGCTAAAAAAATTAGTTACACAAAAAGGAATGCCTAAAGATTAGACTATTTATTAGGATGCCACATAACCAGCTTTTGCACCCGACCGCGAAAACGGTGCGGCTTTGTGTGGTATTTTTAGGTTTGCGTTGTCGTGTAACATTGTTGTTTAACAGTAGTTCAGTAAGATAAATTTTTAATAATTTTTGGCTTTGGTTTTTCAGTTCGTCATTGCTATTCGGGGCGGACGGGTGAAAAGCGACGCCGTTAGGCATAAGAAATGTTTGGGAATTGGGATAGTCTCGTAACTTTATTTGGTAAAGATGACGGTTCTTTGCCAGACATTGAGCTGAACAAACTGAGCGGAGAGGAGATAGTTAGGGGATATGAGTTCGTACGAAATCACACTACTCATATATCCTCGAAGGAACCATATTACTGGTCTAAGACAAATGACTGTGAAGTTCCAATAGCATTTGAAGATAATCCTGCGATCTTAGTAGTCTCTGGTGAAGCTGATTCATTTCATGTTTGTTTTGGTGGTGTTCATAGTCCAAGCGGCAAATCAATTCCAGAGCTAGGATTGTTTGTCTTTCCTCATGGCTTGGCATTTGATTATCGTATGGGTTCGCAGTGGAATCGAGAGGCTATAGAAGGGCTATTTGAGTTTATTGCCGGGATGTCAAAGGATTACGTAGCTATGGAAATAGAGCACCAAACAAATATTAATGACTGCAACGGTGATATTTTTAAATTTCACTGGGAGGCGTACAAAAATGCCTAACAAGAAGCTCGTTCGGACACTCATTACGCTGCGCTTCATTCGCGCCGCACAGCTTAAAAGTTATACGGTAATTAAAGAGGAGTAGTATGAAGTATTGTAAAATTATTTTAATGATTATTACTTTTTGTCAATGCACCATTTTGTTCGCTCAGAAAATATTGACTCAAGAATATACTTATTCAAAAAAAGATAGTATTGAGTTAAAAGCATATATATTTTCTCAAGATAGTTTCAGAGATAAAATAAATCTTCCTGCAATTGTAATATTTCACGGAGGTGGTTGGACAAGCGGTGATGCTTCCTGGTCATTCGGAAGAGCAAAACATTTTGCAGAGCTTGGATTCGTATCTGTCGCAGCACAATATCGACTATCCGATCAAAAGAATATAACACCAATTGATGCAATGGAAGATGCACGAGATATTATAAAATGGATTCGGTTAAATAAGATTCTATTAAAAATTGATCCTAATAAGTTAGTTGGATATGGTTGGTCTGCTGGAGCTCATTTAGTTACATCGGCTTCAATTTTTGCTCACTCAAATTCCTCGGTAAGCTCAAGTCCAAATGCACTCATATTGGTTTCACCAGCAGTTTCATTAGAAAAAGATGATTGGTTCCGGCAGTTGTTATTAGATAGAGTAAAAGTGAGAAAAGTATCACCTGATGAAAATATTAAAAAAGGATTACCTCCGACTTTGATTCTCCAAGGTAGAGATGATACAGTTACTCCATTAGCTGGCGTAGAGAATTTCGCAAGTAAAATGAAATCCAAGGGAAACATTTGTGAATTAATAGTATATGACAATGTTGGACATCTTTTTACTCCTTCTAGTGAACCAGATGATGGTTTTCCAAATCCCGATAAAAAAGTTCAATCAATGGCATATGAAAAGGCTGATGAGTTTTTAAGATCGTTGGGTTATATAAAGTAATGTTTTAACCGTATAACCAGCTTTTCCACCCGACCGCTTTTTTTCAATGCGGCATTATTCAAATTTTCGGGTTTGGTGAAAAAGGCAAGCATTGCTTGTAACATTGTTCTAATAATTAATTTATTAATAATTATTGGCAATTGCATTTATCTCGGTATCGTTGTTCTGGGCGGACGGGTGAAAAGCGAGTACGTATGTTTAAATAATAAATCATAAATTAAGTTTCGAAGAACAATAATTTGGAGAACTTAATTATGAAAGAAGAACAAGAAGTAAGTGGATATTTTTCTGGAAAAGATCTATACGTAGGTCTTGACGTTCATAAAAAGCGATGGGTCGTTTCGGTTAGGACTTATGATCTAGAACTAAAAACATTCAGTATGGATGCAAGTGCCATAGAACTTGAAAAGTTCTTAGTCTCTAATTATGAAGATTCTCTTTTACATATTGTTTATGAATGTTGCTTTTCTGGTTTTTGGATTTACGATTATTTCCATAATAAAGGTTTTGATATAATAGTAACACCAACAAATAGAATACTCCGAGATGGTGGTTTTGTAAAGACAGATATAATTGATTCAAGAAAGTTAGCCTTTCAGCATTCACGAGGATTGCTAAGAGAAGTTCTTGTTCCAACTACACAGATAAGAGAATTTAGAAGTATTTTCAGATTTTATGATAAGCAGAAAGAAAGAGAAGGAGTGATTTTAAGACAAATACGCTGTATTCTTGAGCAAAGAAATCATCCGTTAAAATGGGAGAGATGGAATAAAGTATTTATTGAGAAACTCAAAAAAGTTAAGTTCCAAGAGTATATTTTTAATAAAAAGTTTGAATCAATAATAAAAGAATATGAGTTTCTAAAAGATCAAATAAAGGATAGTGAAAATTATATTAAGGAAATAAAAGAAGATAAAGTATTAGGCGAAAGAATAGCTAGGATTGAAAAAATAAGTGGAATAGGAATAATAAGTGCTGTAAGGTTTGTTGTTTTCTTGTTTGACGTAAAAGATAGGTTTATAAGTGGAGAGAAATTAGTACATCATTTAGGTTTGACACCGGGGGAATGGAGTAGTGGTGAAGAAGTTCGAAAAGGCAGAACTGGATTAACCGGTGATAAAAAGTTAAGGTCAATAATAATCCAACTGTCTTGGATTGCAGTAAGAAAAGATGGAGCTTTATTAAATAAATTTGAACGAGTATTTAAGAATACTGGTTGTAAGCAAAAAGCAATAGTAGCAGTAGCAAGAAAGCTAATGGTAAAGGTTCATGCAATAACAGTAAAAGAAGAAGATTATGTAGTAAACAAAGCAGCATAAAATTATGGTGACTACGGTAACGGCGTGCTTTAGTTGTAAATAGTTGAAAAAAGAAAAAGCGTCAGCGAGTGTGTAGCCCATAAAATTAAACGAATAGATAACTGTCACTTAAGATGACGAATAACAGGATGTTTACTTCTTCTAGAAATTAAATAAACCATCAAAATATTGGTGGAAAGCAATAACTTAATTAATGGTTGTGTTTTAACATAACACGCCGTTATGTAGCTAATAAGGAAAATGAATTGAAAACGAAATTATTGTTTAAAGTACTATTATTATTTATAATAATTTTTTCTTTATCATGCGAAGATGATGATCTAGTAAAACCAGAAACAGAAAGAATAGAAGGTGTGATACCATTAAAGGTCGGATATCAGTGGACTTGGAATATATATAAGATAAATGGAGAAGAAAAAAGTTTAATGCACCAATATAGTGTAGAAGTTATAAAAGATACAATAATCGATGGAGAAAAATGGTATATCGAGAGAGAAAATAATCAATTTAATACTGATCCATATACTAATCGAGAAGGTGTTGTATATTCATATTCACAAGGTGTGCCAATTATTGTATTTAATACTAGTATTGAAGATACTTCCATACAAAGTACTAACGCAAATAGAAGCTATTCGGTATCAAAAAACAATATTGTGGAAATACCATTGGGTAAGTTTAATTGTAATTTGTATCAAATATTTGAAGAATCAAACGGAAAGAAAATATTGAGATCAAATTATTATATATCGTACAATAAAGGAATAATAAAAGTTGAAGATTTTGGCTGTGTTGATAGTTTATGCAGTACTTCTACAATGGAACTCGTTTCAACTAATGCATTTTAAAAGCTACATAACCCCTTAAATAAGTAAAAAGTCAAGTGGACGTAAAAATAAAATTGTGATCAAAAAAGTTTTTTTCACACATATTGTTCTTTGAAAATCTGATTATGTTAATCATTATTCTTTGCCAATTATATCACTCGGTTCACAACAACGAACCAAACCCCTTATCGGGCATAACTATTATGGAAGTAAAAAAAAACTGTAACTAGTTTGCATCAGTCAAAGCTGAGCTATCCCAGATATATATCTTGGCAAAACGTGTAACTCCCCATTCCAGCACGCGGGGGCTAAAAAGTAATCGCCCCAGTTAGACGTTCGGGTTTGTTACACGCGGCCATTGTAATGTTTTTTTATGTTTTAATTCTACTCCCTTAAAGTGCTTGTTAAAATCTATTTTATTCTTTAGTACGTGATATACTATTCTTGCTATTTCTTTTGATACTATAGTTTTAGCAACCATTTTGTTTTTCTTTCTTAGTTTACCCTCATAGAACTTTCGTATAACCGGATAGTATTGAACAGCGTGAATGGCTGCATCTGAGAAAACTATTTTTAAGTATTTGTTACCATCCTTGGGTGTTGATTTTTGTCTTACTTTACCTCCAGAGTTACTGGCTTTTGGTACGAGTCTGCAATATGAGAAGAAATTACTTTCAGTTTCAAAACGATTTATATCTCCTATCTCAAGAAGCAAAGTAAAAGCATTCATTTTACCAATACCCGGTATCCAAAGCAAGCGTTGAATATCATTGTTAGGAATTAGTTTTGGATATAGTGATTTTTCTAGTCTTAGCATTTGTTCTTTTATTAGTGTTGATTGTTCTTCAAACTGTTGATATTGTAGTAAGTAATAACTATCAAGTTGACTAGTGTCATCTATATTAAACTTTTCAAGCATACGATTCATAAAGTTAAGTGCACTTGTTCGTTTTTGTGATAAACGAAGTCTGGCTCTTAGTGTATCTCTGAGTGGTCTAATATCATTTGGTATTTTATGTGCTTCGGGTATAAAATCCATTCGGAGTAGTTGAGCTAGTATTTGAGAATCTACTTTATCTGTTTTAACTTTAGCATAAGCTATTGCTTTTACATATTTTGCGTGTGCTAGTGAAAGGTTTATGTTGTTAGATTCTAATAAATCTGACATCCAGTACCAAGCTCCGGTGGTTTCTACTGTTGCTGAATGTTTACCTTTAATTGAATTGAAGTAGTTTAGTATATTGTAACTAGTATTTTTTATGTTTGATTGTTTTACTATTACTCCTTTGTTATTGACTGTTGTTAAGTATGATGTTCTTTTGTGCTGGTCTATTCCGGTGTAATACATTTCTGACTCCTTTTTTTATTTTTATTTCTTTTGGAGTTACAACGTAATCAGATTTCTACTTATTGGAAATATCCAGCCGCTCAAGCCGAATGCCGTTGTAGTTTGGTGGTAAGTGGTAAATAGAAAGTTTTGTGTTTTTGAGTAAAATTGTAGTTACAGTATTGTGAAATAGATGGTTGTGTTGAGTTTTGATTGAATCGGGAAAATGAATTTTAATTATGTTAACTAGCTTAAGTCGGGTTCTAAATCGTGGCTGGGTGACAATTAGCTGAAGAATATTAGATTTAATTGAGACTAATTGAAAAGTAGTTTTTTAAGTTAACCAGCAAACAGTAATTGCAATTAAAAATAATCACTGTTTGCATAAATTGTGGCGGGAACAGTTAAGTTGGTGTTTGTAGTTATGGGCATCGGCTTATCGGCAACGCCGTTAGACACACACAAATAATATTAACTAGCTAGAAAGGAGAGTTCGATGAATTACAAACTTTTGCTCATTTTAATTCTTGCTGGTCTTACTGTTTTGTTTATCATACAAAATGTGGCTGTCGTAGAGATTCAGTTTCTATTTTGGTCAATCCAACTGTCACGCTCACTGCTCATGTTTTTCCTCCTTGCAATAGGTATCATCATAGGTTGGTTCCTGCATGGTTACCTTAAATATCGCAAAGGTAAATCTCAATAATGGTGTCTAACCCCTTAAATAAGTAAAAAGTCAAGTGGACGCAGCGCAAGCGCCGCGCCTCTTAATTCAAACGTTATACTTATAGAATTAAGGAGGAATATCATGAAAGTGAAGGATACCTTAAAAGTTCTAATCAACATTCTGGTGGTTATTATTATCTTTCTGTCGCCAGGGCTTCTCAAAGCTCAAGTGGATTCAATTTCGAGTGGGGATGCCATTCGGGTTACTACGACTAAATATTTTCAAAATTCCATTGTAGGAAACTTTATTAATATTAAAAATGATAGTCTGTATTTTCAGATCAACAAAAGGCTATTTTCCATTCCTCTTCAGCAGGTCACAAAACTTGAGGTAGCAAAGGGAAAAAAATCCAACACCAAAAGGGGAGCCATAATTGGTGGAATTGCAGGTGGTTTAGGTTTTGGGGTTATAGCTGCGATTTCTGTATCTGGCGAGCAGGATGAATGGCTCACTCCCAGTCCAGGTCAAGCATTTTTAGGAGGCCTTGTTTTGGGATCGCTGATCGGATCAGGCACGGGAGCCATTATCGGTAGTGGGAGTAAATCGACCAGATGGGAGGAAGTGGCATTATCTAAGCCATTGGTGCCAAAAGAATCTGTTAAATCCATCGAAGTTTCACCTCCAAAACCTGCTTCTCACTCCAAAAGCGCAGGCGAAAAATCAATTAATCAAAAAAGGAAATGGTCATTATCATTTACTTTAGGCACCACGTCAAGCGGACCGGCTGCAGACATCGAAAAAGCTATGAGAAATTCGAACTTTGATGAGACTTCGCCTGGAGGCTTTTTCGGTGGTCCGGTTGTTGCTCATCCTTTTTCGAAAACAGGATTTGGGGAGACTGGATTTCCCTGGTCAATTTCCGTTCGATATGAATTGAATAATTTTTTTGATTTTGGTCTATTAATTAGCCATTCACCAATCGGGATCAGCCTTGGTTATCGTTCAAATCCAACGGCATTTCTTGATTTCAATTACACGGTTGCATCGATCAGCCCAATGTTATGGTTCAATCACATGAAGATTCTTAAATTGGGGATGGGGTTTGGCCTGTTTATGAATAAACTGGAACAAGAAGATGTAGGAGAAATCATTAAAAGTGAAAAGAAAATCAAATTGGGCGCTGTGTTTCAAGCAAGCCTAATTTTTCCAGAAGAAACTCGTTTTTTCGTTAAAATAAATGGACAATTCCGTTACATTGGTAAATCCTCATTTGGACCTTTTACAACGGGACATGGCAACGAAAAAATAATATTTCCAGAATTCAAAGCTGATTTTTCACACTTTTTTGTTGGTTTTGGTTTCGGAATTCGTATATAAAAAATTATTCTACAACTTTTATCATTGTAGAATGAATAGCAAAACGTATAACCCATATTAAAGGTTAAAAGTCCCGCCCAACAAGACGGCGGACAGGCAAGAGAATAAAAAATATCACCCCGAATAACATTTTTAAATTTTCGGTCAATTATAGGTCATGTTACAACTTGCACGTAATTACTTACTAATTATCAAATAACTGTATTGGTTTCTAATTTTAGTTTTTCCAGTATTCAGAACAGTACCAAACACATATATTGGCTATCTCTTTATTTGAGATTCCAGAAACAAGTTACGTTCCCTTTGCTGTTCCACTCAAGCTAATTATGGTTTCTAATATCCAGTTAGTTTTAGGCTACAGTAAGGGTCAGTTCTCATAATAAGTTTTCAAGTACATGAGCCGGGACTGCTTACCAATCCAGCGCTTAGGCTTCCAGCGGCTCAAGGCGACAGCGATTTCGCACCTGCCTACCGCAGGCGGGCGGCGTGCTTAAGGCGAAAGCTAAAAAGCGTAGTGCGAGTTTGCGGCCCGGTCACTTTATTATGAATACGAAATTGCTGCTTTAAGACAGCGTATAACAGGATATCTTAATTTAATGTAGGATGTTATTTTTCGTTAACTGGGTTAGGTTGGATGTTAAACTTTTTTAATAAACACTATTTTTTATTTGTTTAATAAAAATAGAAGGAAATCTTATAATTTTTTTTAATATTTGTGTTGTGTTTTAACATACCACGCCGTTAGGTTCTAATAAATTTTATAAAAATTGGAAAATATTTTCAGTGGTAATA
>CBEVZC010000043.1:0-23328 GCA_965554225.1 uncultured bacterium
GTCAATGCATTGTCTGCGCCGGGACTAACTTCTCCGTATTTTGCTCCCGCCGCTTTGCACTCCGGTCCGACTGCCGGATAAGATATTACATTCCTGTCTTTCAATAATCCGGCCGCAGCAAGTATTTGCGGTCCGTGACAAATAGCTGCTATTGGTTTGTTGTTTTCTCCGAAGTGTCTTGTTATTTCAAGAACCCTTTCATTTAATCTTAAATATTCCGGTGCTCTGCCACCCGGAATTACAAGTGCATCATAATCTGCGGGATCAACAGCATCGAAGTCAAAATTAATATGAAACCTATGCCCCTGCAGTTCAACATAAGTCTGGTCGCCTACAAAATCATGCACAGCTGTTTTTACAGTATCACCGGCCTTTTTATCGGGACAAACAGCATGTACAGTATGCCCGACCATTGTTAAAATTTGGAAGGGAACCATTGCTTCGTAATCTTCTACAAAGTCTCCGACCAACATCAAAATTTTCTTTACAGCCATCTTTAACCTCCTTTTGAATATTTATGAGAATGATTAATTGTTTTTATTTTCGAGCGGATTAACGCAATGGACTTATTTAATTTTAATATTCCGGCAGGATCAATTCTTTTATCGTACCATTGAACTCCCCAATGAAGGTGAGGTCCCGTGGAACGCCCTGTAGTTCCAATCTCACCAATTTTTTCTCCTTTTTTTACAAATTGTCCGTCTTTTACAAATATTTTTCTAAGGTGAAGGTAAATACTGTTTAATCCTTGCCCATGATCAATTAAAACAAAACTGCCATTGTAGAAATACTTATATCCTGCTAACCTAACAATACCGTCGGACATTGCATAAACAGGTGTCCCGCGCGGCAGAGCAATATCCAAACCGTTATGCGGACTCTTTGGAATCCCGTTTAATATTCGCTGACTACCGAAAACACTGGTTAGTCTTCCTCCTTTTACAGGTCTCTTAAATCCGGTTAAATAAAATAACGAATCAGTAGACTCAATAACCCTGCGTGCTTTTCTAATTTTCTTCCTTTCTTCTGCAATTCTCGTATTCTCCGATTTAGGCGGCCTTACATACTTCTTTTTAATTTTATTTATCCTCTGGATTTTATATCTTCGTTTTTTAAGTTTTAAGACTTTAACAATTTCTTCTCCGTTTTTATACGTCAATTTCAGATAATGTGTTCCCTTTGCATCCCGGTCAAAACCAAAAATAAATACACCATTTGCATTTTTAAGAGGTTTCGAATCCAGCAAAACACCTTGCAAACTATCGGAATATCCAATTAGCAGTTCACCTGGCTGCAGATTACCTTTAACAAACACATTCTGTGCAATTATAGTATAACTAAAAAAGATTAAAAATAGTTGAATTTGGAATTTGTATTTCATTAGATTAACATTATTATTGAAAGAAACTTTTATTAAAATAGTTAATTTTTAATTTTTGTAAAAATTGAGCCGGGGAAAAAAGAATGAAAATTCTTCTACTTTTATTTTTATCCTTTGTAACTTCGTTTGCAAGCAATAAACAAAAAATAAACTTTTCGGATTATTTTAATGATCAAACCATGCGAATTGATTATTATCATACAGGGAATGCAAAATTCGATTTAATTACGTTAGACAAAATATATACATACGGAATATGGGCCGGCAGCACGACTAATTTAATAGATGCGTTTAATAACGGCGCCTACTATGCTAAAATTTACGACATGATTTCAGATTCTTTAATTTATTCAAAAGGATTTAACAGTTATTATTTTGAATATCAAACAAGCACCGATGCAATAAGAGGAAAGAAAAAAACTTTTCAGGAATCTATTTTAATTCCCACGCCGAAAGAAAAAATTAAACTTGTTTTTGAGAAACGCAGCAGGGAAAATAAATTGGAGCAATTAGCGGAGTTTATTATTGATCCGGAAAGCGTAGATGTTATTCGTAAAAAGATATCGGGTGATAACATCAAAATTATTCATGGCAAATTAAACGGTTCTCCTCACAACAAGGTTGATATCGCTATCTTAAGCGAAGGCTATACAAAAACTGAGTACAACAAATTTAAGAATGATTTTAACAGGTTTATGAACGTATTCCTAAACAAAGAACCTTACAAAAAAGTTAATGATAAGTTCAATTTTTATGGTGTATTCAAACCATCTGCCGAAAGCGGTGTTGACGAACCAAGGGCGGGGAAGTACAAATCAACTGTTCTGAGCTGTACATTCAATTCTCTTGGTTCGGCAAGATATTTATTGACCGAAGATAATAAGGCAATGAGAAACTTAGCTGAACACGTTCCCTACGATGCAATTTATATAATGGTAAATTCAAAACGTTACGGCGGCGGCGGAATTTATAATCAATTCTGTACATTTACAACAAATAATAAATGGAGCAAGTACATATTTTTGCATGAGTTCGGGCATTCTTTTACCGGATTAGCTGACGAATATTATACATCGGATGTCGCCTACAGCGATTTTTATCCTCAAAGTGTTGAGCCGGTTGAACCAAATATTACCGCACTGCTTAATAAACCACATGTAAAATGGGATAGCTTGCTAACTCCGGGAATTGTTATTCCAACTCCTTGGGGAAAGGAGAAGTATGATAGTTTAGACCTTTCGTGGCAACGGTTAAGGCGAAAACTAAACAACCAAATTGCCAAACTAACTAAACAGAATGCCCCGAGAGATTCGATTACGATTATAAAAAATATGTTTAATAAGCTAGACAAAGAACATTCTGCAAAAATCGACAGTTTCTTACATAAAAGTAAATACGCCGGAAAGGTGGGAGCCTTTGAAGGCGCCGGTTATGCTTCTAAAGGTTTATACAGACCGATGCTTGACTGTATAATGTTTTCGAAAGGCGATAAACCGTTTTGTAATGTTTGTGCAAGCGCCATTAAGTCAATGATAAATTTTTATTCTAAATAAGTTGAATAAATTCTAAAAGTTTCAATATTTTAGTATATCATTTTGTTGGAACTCTAAAGTGTAATTTAAGGAAGTTTAATTGAAAATCTCGTCTATCGGTCAATATTATAAAACACTATCCAGACGCACAGCCACATTTTTAGAAAGGGCTAAGCTCACAGAACATACCTTTATGATTATAGTAGCAATTGTTATCGGCGTTTTTGCCGGTTTTGCAGCAATTGGTATTCGTGCAATGATCGAATGGTTTTCCGATTTGTCTTTTGCCGGCAGCGGCACAAATATATTAGAAAATATCATGCATTCGCCTTGGTATGTTTTAATACTTGCACCTGTAATTGGCGGAGCAATTGTAGGACCGTTAATTTACTTTTTTGCACCTGAAGCAAAAGGACATGGTGTACCTGAGGTTATGCAGGCAATTTTGCTGAAGGGTGGGACCATAAGACCGCGGGTTGCTTTGATTAAAGCCTTAGCAAGCGCAATTTCAATTGGTACCGGTGGCTCTGTTGGTAGAGAGGGACCGATTATTCAAATCGGCTCCAGTCTCGGTTCTACCGTTGGGCAATTTTTTAGAGTTCCTACTTCTCGCTTAAAAACTTTAGTCGGCTGCGGCGCTGCGGCGGGAATTGCAGCGGCATTTAACGCTCCCATAGCAGGCGCTTTATTTGCCGTTGAAATTGTTTTGATGGACTTTGCCGTTGCCCAGTTTTCGCCAATTGTTATTTCTTCGGTAATGGCTACAGTTATTTCCCGAAGCTTCGAAGGTGACTTTGCAGCATTTACAGTAACAAAATACTCCATGGCAAGCCCTTATGAACTGATTTTCTATTTTATATTAGGGCTTTTAAGCGGATTGGTTTCGTATGCTTTTATTAAGGCGCTTTATTATTCGGAAGATTTTTTTGATAACCGACTTAAAATTCCCGAGTATGTAAAACCGGTAATCGGCGGTCTTTTGATTGGAATAATTGCCTTAGTTTATCCGCATATAATGGGTGTAGGTTACGATTCAATTAATATTGCTCTTTTCGGTAAAATGGCTTGGAGTTTTGCATTAGTATTGGTCTTTGTAAAAATTATTGCAACATCAATTACTCTAGGAAGCGGCGGTTCGGGAGGTATTTTTGCTCCTTCGCTTTTTATGGGCGCTATGCTCGGATCTTTCTTCGGCACTTTTGTTCATGATATATTCCCTGCAATAACTGCAGGGCCGGGTGCGTATGCTCTTGTAGCAATGGGCGGTTTGGTAGCCGGAACTACGCGAGCCCCGATTACTGCTATTATTATAGTCTTCGAATTAACAAATGATTATCGAATTATCCTTCCCCTGATGATTGTTACTATTATAAGCATGATTGTCTCCTCTAAGTTCTCCCGTGAATCTATTTACACATTAAAATTGGTTATGCGTGGAATTCATATTAAAGAAGGCACTGCAATTAATGTAATGGAATCAATTTTTGTTAAAAATATTTTTACCGAAAAAATTGACAGCATAAATATATCCGATAATTTCAGTCAAGTAGTTAACAAAGTTATTCAAGGTACAGGAAGACAATTTCCCGTACTGGATGCATATAATAATATTCACGGTGTAATAAAAGTTGATACTATAAAAGATTACTTATTTGAAAAAGATTCTCTAAAAGATATTTTGGTTGCCGAGGATTTGTTAAGCCATAATTTTGAAACTGTTTCACTTGATGATAATTGTCAAACAGCATTAGATAAAATGAGATTAAATGACGTTTATGGCCTTCCTGTTACTGAAAATTCTTCTTCAAAAAAAGTAATTGGAATGATATGGCGAAAAGATATACAGGCTGCATATAACAGGGAAATAAAAAGACGCGAAATATCTTCTACTTTAGCATCCAGCATCAGTATGAAAGAACCTGAGTCGAGCGTTCAATTTTTAGAGGGTTATTCTATTGTTGAAATAAAATCGCCCAATTCTTTTATTGGTAAGTCAATACGTGAGCTGAATATTCGCGCTAATTACGGTGTGGATGTACTCTCTATTAAAACGGAAGAAAAACACAGGGAAGAAATTAAGGCAATTCCCAGTCCGGATTATGTAATAAAACAAGGCGATAGATTAGTAATTGCTGGTGAGATTAAAAGCATAAACGTTCTTAAAGCTATCGAATAAATAAAATATTATTAAAAAGATTCCCGCCTAATTTACTATGAATATAATTCTTCTTAAGAAAAGCGATTTAGTAAAATCCGATTTATATAAGTTAACCGATAAACGCGCTGCACACATTAGAGATATTCTCCGTGCCCAAAAGGGAGATGCGTTAGAAATAGGCATATTAAACGGATTGTTGGGTAAAGCCAAAATAGTAAGTTTAGAAAAAGATGAAATTACCTTAAAAATAATCAAGTTATACAAACAACAAGAGAAGAAATTAGAGGTAGAGCTAATATGTGCACTTCCCCGCCCTCAAACGCTTAAGAAGGTTTTGTCAGTTTCCGCGGCAATGGGAGTTAGCAGAATATATTTTATCAAGTCCAACCGTGTTGAAAAAAGTTTCTTTCATTCAACTTTATTAAAAAATGAAAATTACTTTGGGCATATTCTTGAAGGTTTAAGTCAAGGTAAACGCACAAAACCGCCCGAAATTTATTTTTACAAAAGGTTCAAGAAGTTTTTTGAAGATACTTTTACTCAAGAAAAAACCATCGAAACTAAATTTGCTTTAAAACTACTTGCGGAAGGTTCCTTTAACAACTACCTAACAGATGTATTTCCTAAAGCAGTAACAAATATTACTTTGGCAATTGGTCCCGAAGGCGGATGGATTCCATTCGAAATTAAATTCATGGAAAAACATGGATTTATTCCTTTTAAAATTAGCAACTCCGTTCTTCGTGTAGAATCCGCCGTTACTGCAGCATTGGCGCAGATAGAGTTGGTAAGTAATTTTAAATAGCTGAAATAATCAGCTCAATTAGAATTGCACAAGAAATTCAATTCATTCGTTTTATTTCAATTCTACAACTTTGGTAAAAAAACAAATATTATTGTATGTTTATGATGAGTTAATTAACAGCAGAATTGATGAACCTTAAAAATCTAACAAAATCCATTCGAGAGTCATTTAAGTTAAAAAAACTTGGAACTTTCGGCGGTGTATTTACTCCCGACGTTCTGACGATTCTCGGCGTAATAATGTATTTACGTCTCGGCTGGGTTGTTGGTAATGCCGGACTAATGGGAGCAATTATCATAATAGTTTTAGCTAAAGCTATAACAATTGCAACCGGTTTGTCGATGTCATCGATAACTACAAATATAAAAATAGGTGCCGGCGGTGCGTATTCAATAATATCAAAATCACTTGGATTGGAAGCCGGCGGCAGCGTTGGTATTCCGCTGTATGTTTCGCAAACTCTATCGGCGGCATTATACATTATAGGATTTTCAGAAGGTTGGGTTCGCATTTTTCCTCATCACCCTATTATTATAGTAAGTTTAGCTGCTTGGTTCATACTGCTTTTAATTTCCTATGTCAGTACAGTATTTGCTATACGAATACAATATATAATCTTAGCAATTATTGCTTTATCGCTTATTTCATTTTTTTTCTCGCCCAACGACCCGCAGCAAAGTATTACTTTATTCGGAAGTTTCAAAGATGCTGATTTCTGGACTGTCTTTGCAGTATTCTTTCCGGCTGTGACCGGTATTATGGCCGGCGCTAATCTATCGGGGGATTTGAAGGACCCGAGAAAGTCGATACCGCTCGGGACTTTAAGTGCGATTGGAGTAACTTTTGTTATTTACATCGGATTGGCTTATGCATCCGCACTTTTTATTTCTCCGCATGATTTGAGAACAGATGAAATGGCAATGGTAGACAATGCTTTGGTCGGGTGGCTGGTTCTTGCCGGTATTCTTGCGGCAACTTTTTCAAGTGCATTAGGAAGTATGGTGGGAGCTCCCAGAATTCTGCAAGCTTTGGCACATCATAGAACTATACCCTTTCATAAAATTTTTGAAGCCAAAACAAAAGACAACGAACCTAGGAACGCTATAATTTTTACCGGCTTAATTATAGTTGTCTCTTTAATATTCGGTAGTTTAAATGCTCTGGCAACTTTGATAACAATGTTTTTTTTAATTACTTACGGAATGCTGAACCTTGTGGTTTTTATTCAGCAAAGTATGAAAATTATAAGCTTCCGTCCTACTTTTAAAATTCCCAGAATAATACCGTTTATCGGCGGTGTGGGCAGTTTCGGTGTTATGTTTTTAATTAACCCGGTTTTTAGTATTATATCAATCATTTCGGTTATCGGAATATATGTTTGGTTGACCCAAAAAGGATTATCGGCAGAATGGAGTGATTTACGAGGAGGAATATTTTTAACTTTAGCCGAGCAAGCTTCCAGAATTGCAGCTAAGTTTCCAAGAAATAATATAGCATGGAAACCCGATCTTTTAATTCCCATAGAAAACCCTAAAGATTGGGGCGGCTCTCTATTATTTATACGGGATATATCATATCCCGCGGGCAGTATATATGCCTTTACCATTAAAGCGAATGACGTTGCAAAAACAAAAAAAGAATTAAACGAATTGATCCAGCCGCTAAAGAAAGAAAAACTTTTGGTAAACGGAACAGTGATTGAAGATAATGATTTTCTGCACGGAACCAAACTGGTAATCCAAACTCTGCAAGGCAATGTATTCCGTCCTAATTCATTGTTTTTAACATTAAGCGATAACCCAGAAAAGGATTTTATTATTCAGGAATTAGCAAATCAAGCACGCAGAGATAATTTAGGCGTTCTTATATTAAAACATCACCCGCGTGTTGCCTTCGGTATACAAAAAGATATTAATCTCTGGCTTAGGGATAAAAGTCCAAACTGGCATTTGGCGGTTCTAATAACATTACAGCTACACTTAAACTGGGTTGGGAAAATAAACCTGGTAACGGTTGCGGAAAACTATCAATCAAAAAAACAAATGTATGATTTTTTATATCATTTAAGCGAACAAACCCGCCTGCCGTCTTTAACCGATTTCCATGTGCTTATTGGTAATTTTAAAGATGTCCTTGCCGAAGCACCGAGAGCAGATATAAACATCTTCGGTTTAAGCGATACGATTCAATTTGAATTTATTCGTGAGTCAACCGAACTTACAAAATCTTCATGTTTATTTGTTAGGGATTCGGGACTTGAAAGTGCTTTAGTCTAAATATTCTAAACTGTTCTTCCGGAATACATTTTATGTCGTCATTAACAAATAAAAAAATATTGAAATTCTGGTATCCTTTGGCCTCAACGTGGTTAATGATGTCTTTAGAAGGGCCTTTCATCGCGGCAATAATAGCGCGCTTACCGGAACCAAAATTTAATTTGGCTGCGTACGGAGTTGCATTCTCATTTGCCTTAATTATAGAATCACCAATTATTATGATAATGAGCGCTTCCACGGCTTTAGTTAAAGATAGATATTCTTTCCTGAAATTGAGGAACTTTACTTATCTCCTAAATTTGGCAATAACATTACTAATGTTAATTGTTCTTATTCCACCGGTTTTTAACTACATAGCTATCGATTTAATAACGCTTCCTCTTCATATTGCACACTTAACTCACATTGCCGTGGCAATACTGCTGCCCTGGCCGGCTTCAATTGGTTACAGAAGGTTTTACCAGGGAATTTTAATTAGCAATAATTTAACAAGGCGAGTTGCATACGGAACAATATTTCGATTAGTAACAATGGCATTAACAGCTCTTGCCCTTTATTTTTTCACAAATGCCGACGGAGTTGTTGTTGGTGCTACTGCAATGAGTGTTGGGGTTACTTCCGAAGCATTCGTAATTAAATTAATGACTATGAGTACCTTAAAAAACATAAAGATAATTTCCGATAAAAACGAAAAAGACCTTGATTACATGGGGCTGATTAATTTTTATTATCCGCTGGCGTTAATGTCAATGCTTTCGTTGGGTGTTCAACCAATGGTTAGTTTTTTCTTAGCTCAGAGTAAAATGCCAATAGAATCTTTAGCGGTAATGCCGGTTATAACATCACTTGTATTTATTTTTAGAAGCGTCGGTTTATCATTTCAAGAAGTTGCCATAGCATTAATGGGAAAAAACGGAGAAAATTACAAACAGTTAAAAAACTTTGCACAAATGTTGGGAATTATAGCAACTTTTCTATTAGCAATTGTTGCCTTCACTCCGCTCTCGCAAATTTGGTTCCATAATGTATCCGGGTTGTCTCTGGAGCTATCATCGTTTGCAAGAATACCGCTTATGATAATAGCTATTTTGCCCGGTCTCTCGGTTTTAATTACATTTCAAAGATCCGTACTTGTTTACTCCAGAAAAACATCGCCAATTACATTTGCAACTATCATTGAGGTGGTAGGAATTCTTCTAATTTTATTTATAACCATAAAACACTTAGAGTTTGTGGGCGTAATAGCCGCAGCCACCGCTTTCTTAGTGGGACGAACCGGTTCCATAACTTATCTTATGTTCCCGTTTTTAAAAACATCAAGAGGTTTTGAAAAGAATTAACCGCCTAAAGAAAAAATAGCGATAGGAAAGAAGCAAGAAGGTAAAAATAAAAATTTAGGATACTTGTTAATTTATTTTACGATGAAAAAGCAAATCCTAATACTTATTTCGGCGGTATAGTGGGAATGTTTCTCAATTTAAATTCTCAATTATATGTTCCGTGGTTGTTGTTTTCATTCCTTTCGCTAGCAGGTTTTTAATTATTTCATCCTCTGTATTTGGGTCGACTGCTTTAACTGCATCTACAACCAACCTGACGGAAAAACCTCTCTCCAAAAGGCTTTCTGCGGCGGCTTTAACACAATAGTCGGTTGTAACACCATATAGAATAATCTCTTCCGGTTTTATTTTATTTAAGTATTCATCAACAAAAGGGTTACTGAAAACGTCAAAAGTATTTTTTGTAAATATCAACCCGTTAACTTTTTCTAAATCAACATTGGGATTCGCTTCATAATATCTTATAACCGAAGCGTTAGGCAAATAGGTTTCTTTAATTTTTCTGTTACCGGCAGAACCGGACAAACAATGAGGAGGGAATTGTTCAAATTCAGGATCGTTTTGGGGATGTGAATCTGCCGAAGCAAAAACATGTATGTTATTATTAATTGCAAATTCAGTTAAGCGTTTTAAGTTTGGTATTATTGTTTCCGCATCTTTTACATACAAGTTTCCACCCGGCAGCATAAAATCATACTGAGTGTCAATATCAAAAAATAAAACTTTTGTTTTTGTACTATTATTAGTCATTTTAATTATTTGCTTCAATATCAGATAAAAGTTTTTTCAATCTACCGGAAAATTCAACTTTATAGTCCACTTTTTTATTTAAGCTTAAAAATTCATTTGGTAGCTTCTGCAAATTTTCTTTAACATAATCTCTAATTTCATTTAGCACCGGATAAGAATTAACTACCTCACCATTTTTTACATATTGAATTAAAAGTTTGTTTCCCGGTATTCCCTCTTCGCCGTCAAGAACAATTAAATCTCTTACAAAATGATTTCCTCTTAATTCTCTGTAAATTTGTTTTTTGCCCGGGTACATTATTTTGCCCGGACTAATTTTAGCCCGGTAAAGATGCCTGTTGTCTTTTTCTACCTCTACTAATTTATAAACCACCGATAAGCTCGGAGCATCTTCGGAAGTAGCAAGTTGTGTTCCTACGCCAAACGAATCTACGGGAGTATTATTTTTTACAAGATTTTCTATTTTGTATTCGTTTAAGTCTCCGCTTAGAACAATAATTGTATCACTTAGTTTGTTGGCATCAAGAATTTTTCTAACATCTTTTGAGCTTGTTTCTAAATCCCCGCTGTCTATTCTAACACCTAAAACCTTATAACCTGTTTCGGTCGCCCGTTTTGCACCCTTGAGAGTATTAAATGTATCAATTAAATAAACGGAACTATCCGGAAAAACTTCGGAATATTTTCTAAACGCCTGCAGTTCGTTATCGAATGCGAGCGTCCACGAATGAGCTGCGGTACCGTAAAGAGGAATTCCATATCTGTATCCCGCTAAAACATTAGACGTGCCTGCACATCCCGCAATATAAGCAGCTCTTGCGGCAAGAACACCCGCTTCAGGTCCGTGTGCACGTCTGCTTCCGAATTCCAAAATTGTTCTAAACTTTCCATCTGATTGTGCGACTTGAACCACCCGAGATGCTTTGGAAGCTACCGCAGTCTGAAAATTTATAGTTGTAAGCAAAAACGTTTCTAATATTTGGGCTTCTATCAGAGGAGCTTGAATTTGCAATATAGGCTCATCTCCAAAAACCAATTCACCTTCTTTTAAACCGAACACATTACCAGAAAATTTATATTCCCTTAAATATTCAAAAAAATCCGGCTTCACATCTTTCATAACCGGTAACGACTTAATATAATTTATCTCTTCGTTACTAAACTTTAGTGATGCAACATACTTTACAGCTTGTTCAATGCCGGATGCAATTAAGTAGTTCCTTGTGATGGGTAACTTTCGCACAAAAAGTTCAAATGTTACAGTTGGATTATAATTGTGATGAAAATAACCGGCTGCCATCGTAAGTTCGTACAGATCAACAGCAAGAGATTGATGTGAAAATGTTTCTTCCATTTAAAACAGCTCTATTACTTTTTTATTTTATAAATTGCCGAGGTTAAAGGAATTGTAAATGTAAAAACGGAACCCTTTCCCTTTTTGCTTTCCACCCAAATTTTGCCTTTGTTCCTTTCTACAAGTTCTTTACACAGCACAAGCCCAAGGCCGGTTCCTCTTTCTTCGTTAGTTCCCAAAGTTGAATGGTATATATCAATTCTAAACAGGTTATTAAGATTTTCCGGAGCAATTCCCACGCCGTTATCTTTTATGCTTACCTCAACATCATTTTCATTAATCTTTGATGAAATAATAACCTCTTCGCCCGGAAAACTGAATTTAAGCGAATTAGTCAATAAATTTTGAAAGACAGAGTTTAACATATTCTGATCAGCATAAACATAAAGAGAATCATGTATTTTATTTATAATTTTAATATCCTTATTTAAAGCTTTAAACTCAATAAACCCTACTGTATTGTCAATTAATATTTTTAAGTCAAAGCTGGAAGGATTATATTCAATTTTTCCGTTCTGAATTCTCGCCCACTCCAAAAGGTTTTGTAAAAGTTCAAATACTTTTTTAATTGATTTATTCATATTGCTAAATGAATTGTTCAACTCCTCTTTTGAAAGGTTATTCATTTCGCCTTTAAGCCATTCCGAGTATCCGAGCAATGAAGAGAAAGGACTTTTAAGGTCGTGAGCAATAATTGAGAAGAAACGATCTTTACTTTTATTTGATTTAAGCAAGTCTTGCTCAGATTTTCTTAACGCTTCTTCCGTTTCTTTTCTTATTGCAATTTCTTTTTCTAATTCAGCTGTTCTTTTTCTAACAAGTTTTTCCAGTTTTAAATTTTGTCGTTCTATACTTTTAACTTGCCGCCTGAACATCCAAACCATAAAAGCTAATATTATGAATATTACAATTGACTTAAACCAAATAGTTGCCCAAAAAGGAGGAACTATTTTAATAATCAGCGAAGCGCCCGCTTCGTTCCAAATGCCATCGTCATTAGATGCTTTTACCCTAAAAATATAATTACCAGGATCAATATTTGTGTATTGAGCAATTCTATTTTTTGTATAGATCCAATCTTTGTTAAAACCAATAAGTTTGTAGGCATATTTATTTTTTATAGGATTTGAATAATCGAGAGCTGCAAATTCTATTGAAAAAGAATTCTCCTTAAATTGCAACTTAATGCTTTGAACTTTGTTTGAGTCAGTGGTAATTTTTTTAGGTTCACCAAATTTTTTAAAAGATGTAATTACAACTGTTGGTTTTCTCTGATTTATTGTTATCTTCTTAGGATCAAAAATTGTCACACCATCCAAAGAGCTAACCAAAACCGACCCGTTTTTTAATTTAATTGCAGCTGAATTTAACTGATCGCTTGGCAGTCCGTCGCTTTTATAATAGTTAAAGAAAATATTGGAAACAAGATTGAACCTTGAAAGACCTTTATTTGTGCTTATCCATAAGTTATCTGAATCATCGCCGATGATTTTATAAACGGTATTGTTTGACAGTCCGTCCTTTTCTGTAAACACAGAAAATTTACCGGATTTAATATCATATTTATTTATTCCTCCGCCTAAGGTTCCTATCCATAAATTACTGTTTTTATCTTCATAAATTGTTTTTATGCTGTTGTTACTTATGGAATAATCACTTCCTTTTTTATGCTGAAATCTTCTGAAATTATTAGATTCAGGTACAAAAAGATCCAGTCCGTTTGAATTTGTTCCTATCCAAAGATTTTTATTCCGGTCTTCATATATCACATTAATTAAATTACCGCTTATACTATTTTTATCCTCCGGATTAAATTTGTAATATTTAAAACTTGAGCTTGAACTATCGAACAAATTTAGTCCGCCGCCCCAAGTTCCAATCCATAGATTTTTATTATGATCTTCAAAAAGATAAGATATGTTGCTATGACTTATACTTAGTGAATCTGCTGCATCATGTTTATAAACTGTAAAGTTTTCTTTTTCCCGATTTAACTTACATAGTCCGCCGAAAGTACCCACCCAAAGATCGTTGTTGCTGTCTTCATAAATTGACCACACGATATTATTAGGTAAACTGTGGGGATCTTTCGGTACATTTTTGTAGAGACTAACTGTGTTACTTTTTCTATCATATTTATTTAGTCCGCCGTTCCAAGTACCAAACCAAATTATTCCTTCGTGATCCTCAACTACAGAAATAATCTCATCCCCCGACAAACCACTAGCTTTATGCGGATTATATATAAGATTATGAAAATTCTGTTTAGAGGGCGAATACTTATTAATTCCTTTTCCGGTACCGATCCAAACATTTCCGTTTTTATCTTCCAGTAAAGCCTGTACCCAATTATCACTGAGACTTTGTGAATCTAACCGGTTAGTCCGGTAATTAATAATAGAATCTGAATTAGTAATTTCATAAATACCGTTATGGTGAGTACCAACCCAAATGTTATTTTTAGAATCTTTTAATACCGATAAAACGGAAATTTGATTAATACTATCTTTTTCATTCTCCGAAAAAGGAATGAAGGTAAAATTATTTTTGTTAAATTTTAACAACCCCCTGTTAGTTCCTAACAAGAGTGTTTGATTGTCTAATTTTTTGATTACTTTAATTTTGTTTTTCCCATTCCGGGAAGCTTTATCAGCAATGTAACGAAAATGAATAAATGTCTGTGAATATTTATCCAGTCTATTTAGTCCCCCGCCCCAAGTTCCAATCCACAGTACTCCATCTTCATCTTTAAATAGTGTATTAACAGCTCTTTCACTTATAGAAGTAGAATCTTTAGGATTATTAACAAAATGTGTAAATCGTTTGCTCTTGGTATCGTATTTGTCCAATCCCTTTGACGAGCCGATCCAAATAATTGATGAATCCCCCTTCAACAGGGCCCAAACACGGTTGCTTAAAAGAGAGTTTGAATCTTTGGGATTGTTTTTCAAATTAGCAAATGTTCCTTTTGTTCTATTATAAATAAATACACCGCCTCTTTGTGTCGCAATCCAGAGCTGTCCTCGGTTATCTTCTATAATAGATTGAATCCAATTATCTTTAATTGATGTAGAATCTGAAGGGTCATTTTTGAAGACAGTAAAATTGTAGCCGTCATATTTATTCAGTCCGTCCAAAGTGCCGAACCATAAAAATCCTTTGCTGTCTTGGAATATAGTATTAATAACGCTGTTCGAAAGTCCCTCATCAATTGAAATATGATCTAATTTAAGAGTTGTCTCCTGTGCAAAATTTTGATTAAGAAACAGAAATAACAGACAAACAGCGGTTAAATAATAGACTATATTTTGGATATTTTTGTAATGCATTATCTTTAAGATATAATTTAGTGAATCCCATTAATATTTTTGAGCACTACTGAAAATATAGGAGTTTTTTTGAAATTCGTAAATACATGATAATAAATATTAAGATAATTTATTTACTTCACATATTATTTTAGGAAAAAAGTTATTGCAATTAGATAGGATAAGTATTTTGCATACTATTACATTCTAAGATTAAATCGGTTTTGTACACATTGAATAATAAACTAAACACAATTTTCTGTAGAAATTCCGCTTTTTATAAATCTTCAAAATTAATTCTTAAATTTTTTAAGAATGGGATACTATTGATTTTATTGCGCCAAGATTAGTTGGTTCATATTTTGTGACTTATCCGGAACAAAGAAATAATTATATTGAAAAATGAATTGCTTCGGAAACTATTTGGCTTCAACGGTCATCAATTCTGTTTCAACTAAATTACAAAGATCAATTGGACAAAGAATTTTTAAGTTACATTATCAATTCACTTCTCTCTACGAAAGAATTTTTTATTAATAAAGCTATCGGATGGATATTAAAACAATACAGTAGAACAAATCCCGATTGGGTAAAAGATTTTAAAATTAAAACACCTCTTAGTAAATTGAGCCACAAAGAAGCATTGAAATTAATTAATAAAAAAAATTAAAAAAAATTTTGATTTATATTTAGAGCAACATTGTACACAACCGCCGAGTTTACTAAGTTATCAAATAACGCACGGTTTATAACCCCAAGAGTGGAATTTCCAAATAGAGATTTGATATTTGTCATTCATTTATTTTTCTATAAAACTTTAGATGGAAACAGAATTTCTTGAATTTATTAACCGAATAAAGATAGGAAATTCAAATGAGAAAAACGTATTTTAGAAAAGCTACGATATAAGACATATGTATACTCAATAAAAAATTTAAAGGTAAGTTTATGAAAATGCTCATCCGCGCATATCTAATCATATTTTTTATTTTAACTTCATTAAATATTTCAGCTCAATCTAATAAACCGTCTTTCCGGTTGAAAGATTTAAGAAGATTAGTTCGTCTATCAAGTCCTCGCATATCTCCCGACGGAAGAAAAATTGCGGTTATAGTTTCCCGCCCTAATTGGAAAAAAGATAAAAACAATCAGGAAATTGATCTTTTAAATATATCAAGCGGACAAATGAGAAAAATAACATATAAACGCGAAGGTCTTTCTGAAATAAGGTGGTCCCCCGACAGCAAACTGCTGGCATTTATTGCCAAAGATACCGGTACAAAAAAATCACAAATATTCGTTATGCCGATGAACGGCGGTGACCCTATAATGATTACAAAATCAAAAACAGGAGTTAATGAGTATGCATGGAGTCCTGATGGTAAAAAGATAGCTTTCGCAGCACAGGACACTATCCCCAATCCAAAAGCAATTAAGCACCACAAAGATGTATTCAGGGTTACCGATAATAATTTTACAGTACGCGCTGTAGCGCAACCTTGGCACCTTTGGCTTGTACCGGTAAAAGGCGGTAAACCAAAACGATTAACGCAAGGTACTTGGAGTGTTAATACCGACCAGGAATCTATTTCTCCTTTAACGTGGAACTCTGATGGTAAATCATTAGCTTTTCAGAAATTTCCGGATGTATGGTACGGCAACTCCTGGCGCTCGGTTATTGCTGAAGTAGATACCGACGGCAAAAAGGTTAGTACGGTAATTAAGGATGAGGGTTCAGGACACCCTATGTATTCTCCTTCGGGCAGCATGCTGGCTTTTATACGTGCGCGTAATGGCGATCTGAATAACGGTAATGCGGTTTATGTAAATATTAATGGAAAATTTACGGATATTACAAAAGGGCTTGCACGCAATATCAATCACTTCGCGTGGTTACCGGATAGTAAAACAATGCTATTGACCAGTGAAAAAGGTACGCGAACAGTTTTGTGGCGACAGTCGCTTAACGGAAAAGCACAGCAACTTAACGTTGGTAATATAACTGGTATCAGGGGTTTAAGTATTTCTCAAAATGGAAAAATAGCATTTACCGCCGCTACTGCCGATCATCCTTACGAATTATATGTTATGAAATCGGTAAATGGAAAACCTAAACTGCTTACAAATTTTAACAGTTTTATCGACAGCCTTAAACTTGGTAAAGCAGAGAATATTAATTGGAAAGGACACGATGGATTTTCGGAAGATGGCGTTCTAATCTATCCAGCTGATTATAAGCCTGGGAAAAAATATCCTTTGGTTCTTGTTATTCACGGAGGACCCGAAGGAGCATCGACAGTTTCATTCTCAACGCTTCCGCAATTATTATCTGCACACGGTTTTTTTGTCTTTCAACCGAACTACAGGGGAAGTATAAACCTTGGCGATGCTTACCAGCATGCAATTTTTAGGGATACAGGCGAAGGACCGGGTAAAGATATAATGGCAGGATTAAAGAAAGTTGAGCAACTGGGGATAATCGATACAAATAGAATAGGCGTATCCGGATGGTCATACGGCGGCTACATGACTTCCTGGCTTAACGGTAACTATCCTGATAAATGGAAAGCTGCGCTTGAAGGTGCGGCTCTTAATGACTGGGTGATGGATTATACTATTTCATTTTACCAAACTTACGACCTCTACTTTTTCGGGGGTTCACCGTGGATAAAGAAATATTGGAAAATTTGGAGGGAACAGTCCCCTATTATTTTTGCATCCAAGGTAAAAGCTCCCACGCTCATACTTGGAGACGTAGGCGATCCGAATGTACCTATTATCAACAGCTATCAGATGTATCACGCACTTCTTGATAACGGTGTGCATACAGAATTTTATGCTTATCCGGTAAATACTCATTTCCCACACGGTATTGTGCGGACAACCGATATTTATAAACGATGGATTGACTGGATGGAAAAATACGTTAAGTAAGAACATTATTGAGCTGTTCTCGTGTTGTTGCCGATTTAAAATAGAATCCTCTTAAGAAATAGAGGTTAACAAAAGAGTAGACTTTGATTGGTGTACTTTATATCCAATAAATACTTTTGAGTATTAATGGAAATATAGAAGTTTTTTTGAAATTCGTAAATACATGATAATAAATATTAAGATAATTTATTTACTTCACATATTATTTTAGGAAAAAAGTTATTGCAATTAGATTGGATAAGTATTTTTGCATGCTCTTACATTCTAAGATTAAAACGGTTTTGTACATATTGAATAATAAACAAAACACAATTTTCTGTAGAAATTCCGCTTTTTATAAATCTTCTAAATTAATTCTTAAATTTTTTAAGAAAATGTTCAAACTCAAGCACATAATAATTTCTATTAATCAGCTTTTTTATTTCAGGTAAAAGTTTTTCAGCTTCTTCCTCACCAAGTCTAATTAACTTTTGAGCAAATTTGAAATCCGACCACTGATATTGTTTAACTCCGGGAGAAATTATCAGATCCGCTTCTTTCAGCCTTTCTTTTGATAAGTGATAAGAGGATATATCTTGTGTTCTAAAAACAATTTCAATTGCGTTATTTAAAGGACCTGGCAAATCTATACTCCTTGTAACATCAACAGCCAATATTCTATCTGAACAAAATTCTTTTACTTTTGAGACAGGAACGCTTTCGGATGCGCTCCCGTCAACAAGTAGCTTCCCGCTTAATTTAACAGGAGGAAAAACACCTGGAATGGCAGAACTTGCTCTCAAAACATCACGTAAGTTTCCTTTTGTAAAATTTATTTCTTCACCTGTTAGCAAGTCTGTAGCAATTGCAGAAAATTTAATCTTTAGGCTTTTGATTTTAGGATTAGGAATAAGAGAAAATATATTATCTGTTTCCTCTTGGTTAATTATGGAAACTTCTCTTATTGCTCTTAGAGCTGCAATTCTGTCCTGAACAAATTCCGTCAGCTTGTTAATAAAGCCTTCGTCCTTTTTCCTATTTTGATCTTCACTTAGGTTATCAATATTTAAGTGAGCAAACTTAGGATTCTTCATAGCGTCATCAACGAACTTTTCAACTTCCAAAGCGTTACCGAAATATGCATAAAGTCCGCCTACAACAGCGCCCATACTACATCCGGTAATAGAATGGATGGGAATTTTCTCACGATCCAATACTTTCAGAACACCAATATGAGCAAGTCCTCTTGCCCCGCCGCCGCCCAAGGCTATTCCTAAGTTAGTCATATTTCATCCGTATTATTGTTTATCTTATTGAATTATATACACCGACTAAACCTTTTTTTGAAAGAACAATCTGCCACAATTGATTTTTTCTACCTCTAAAAGCCCCGGCGCTCGAAAGCAAAAAATATTTCCACATCATATAAAATCGTTCGTCATAATCTTTTTTAATTTTATCCCAGCTTGCACTAAAATTATCATACCAAGCCAACAGAGTTTTATCGTAATAAGGGCCAAAGTTATGCCAATCCTCTACAACAAATAAATCCTCAATTGCTTCCCCAAGCTGTTTAATTGAAGGCTGCATACCATTGGGGAAAATGTATTTGTGAGTCCACGCATCCGTACTTTTAACCGATCGATTTTCTCCTATGGTATGTAATAAAAAGAGACCATCATCTTTTAAGCATCTGTCGGCAACTTTAAAATATTCCCGGTAATTTTTATAACCGACATGTTCAATCATACCTACAGAAACAATTCTGTCAAATTTTTCATTCATGTCGCGATAATCCATTAACCTGAATTCAACGGGCAACCCTTCGCACAACTTCCTTCCAAGTTCAACTTGATTTTTTGAGACTGTTACCCCGACCGTCTCGACGCCATATTTTTCAGCGGCATATTTCCCGAATGCTCCCCATCCACAGCCGATATCAAGAACTTTCATTCCCGGTTCTAAATATAGTTTTTTGCAAATCAAATTCAACTTGTTTTCTTGTGCTTCGTCTAGGGATTCAGCATCTTTCCAATATGCACAACTGTAATTCATTCGTTTATCCAGCATGCTTTGAAACAGTTCATTTCCTAAATCATAATGCTTCTCTCCAACCTCAAAGGCTTTACGCCTAGCCTGCATATTTATTAAGGCAAACCCGGCTAACTGTAATGATATTTTATAATTGTGTTTTACTTTATTCTGCAGATCGGCGCGAATAATTCTGAATATCATATCATCTAAACTTTCCACATCCCACCAGCCATCCATATAAGATTCGCCAAGACCAAGCTCTACTTCGGTAATTGCCCGTTTATAGAATCTTTCATCTTTAACTTGAATATCCCACGGGTTATTTCCGTTTATCTCTATTCCCGCTAGCGAAAATAAATGTTCAACAAGCTTTTTATATTTATTAGTTTTCATTTTAACAACCTCTAAATACTATTATCTAATTATGATGCAGCTCAATTTCTATTTTACCCGGTTCTTTGCCGACTACTTTTTTCTTTTTAGGAACCGTTTTCAAAAATTCCCCGTACTGCATAGGCTCTTCAAGCCGGCACGACCATACTAATTTTTCCTCACCGTTTTCGTCTTTCCAGTAAGTTATATCGGGGCAGCCATCGCACATACTTTGATCGCCGTTTTCCATAAAGTCGACCGGTTGAATAATCATGATTGACTGCATGTGAACTTTTTTAAGTCCCCTTAACGGATTAGAAGCAATATATTTTAAATACTTTTTAAGTGCCGTACGGACTGATTTGTTTAACGTCCAAAGATTTAGCAGAGTAGCTCTTCCTAAGCTTAATGTTTTAGGTGAAGCATAAGATAAATACCTGTCATTCTTCCAATGATAGAGAGTCATAACCATTTCAATAAATTTATTATCGAGATAACCGAAAATTTTATCTTTTGTACCTATTCTTTCTGTAAGCAGCCATTTGAAATCGTCGGCTTTTTTTGTTCCGTTTAGAAATGCTGCCGGCTCAAATTCCGGGAATTTTTTTCTTATTTCTTTTACAGCATCTTGAGCTACAAGATTTGTAACCTCTTCATGATCGGAATGGTAATGTATATCGTCAAAAATAATTTTCTTATCGCCTGCATAAAAATCAAACGGTAAATCAGGTGTTATATATCTAAATAAAATAAATACCATCGTATCAACAATATCAATATGTTCTTGAGCCCACTCAACTAATTCAGGAACATATTTTAATGTGTCGGCATAAACAGTAGAGTTAAAAGAACAAGCAATATCACCTTCTTCCGCAACCATTTTAGCATAGTGTAATCTTAATTCATTCAGCTCCAGTTCATTTTTCCCTTCCCAGTCTTTTCCTCTACCTCTTCCTTGTTTGCTGTCAATGTGAAAAGTAAAACCGAAAACACCCGCTTTCTTAAGATCGTGTAACAATTCTTTAGTAAGCGCAATACCGTTAGTATTGATAATTGGTTTTAGTCCTCTCGAATTAACTTCGGCAACTAATTCAACAATATCAGGGTAAAGTAACGGGTCTCCCCCTGCAATAGAAATACAATCCGATTTTCGCTGAGATTGAAAAAAATCCAA
Organism: uncultured bacterium; assembly: GCA_965554225.1. Taxonomy (GTDB): domain Bacteria; phylum Bacteroidota; class Ignavibacteria; order Ignavibacteriales; family Melioribacteraceae; genus BMS3ABIN04. The sequence goes on from CBEVZC010000043.1 coordinate 21,398, forward strand.
TTCATGCCTAATATTATCCAAAGGTTTGTGGGAATTTTTAATATTTTTTCTGTAGCATCCGTAACAATTCAAATTACACTGTGCGGTAGGTTCCAACCATGTAATTCCGTTATCTGCCATGTTCCATGGTAAACGATAAAGTTTACCGGGGTCAACTATTAATTGCTCCATTTTTACCTCCTTATGAATTTATGTTTATCTCTATTGAATAATTTTCAAAAAGGAAAATACACGGCTTGTAATTCTATAGCATCATCTGAAAAATATTTTTATAAATTAAATTTATTGTATAATTAATAAATAAATTAATCAAGTATTATAACACAATCCTCGGCATCACCAAAATGTGTTGTAATGTATCTATCCGCGCTTTCATCGTTAATCCACTGCTCACCGTCAAGTAAATATCTGAATTTATACTCATGATGCTCGGGTAATTCTATCTTAGTTTTAAATTCACCTGTTTTTTTTACTTTTTTCATTTCATTTGCATGCGGATCCCATCTGTTAAAATCGCCCACAACACTTGCTGTTTTGAATTCCTTTGATATTTTTTTAGGTATTGTAAAAGTAACACTATACTTCTTTTTTTTCTTAATATATCTTTTTGTAATTGCCATTTGGATGCCTCCTTTCTTCTTTAATTTTAAATAAAAAGGAAGCTGAGTAAATCAACTTCCTTTCTTTTCTTCATGCGTCTCTTAGGATTGTAATACTTACTTTATATATGATACCAACAATTTCAAGAACAAACATTCTCTAGAATTAGTGAGAATGTACTTCGGTATGAGTTTGTGTTGAAGTTCCCAAAGCACCGAAGCCACCGATCATTAATAAAATACCACATATTATTGCGTTCCATTCATTTCCCACACCAACAACCAGATTAGGAATGAATGCTGCTATGATCAACCAGATACCAACTATTCCGGTTAACCATCCTTGCCATGGTTTTTCTTTAGCCATTGCAAAACCTGCTATTGCGGCTATTACGCCTACAATGATATCATCCCACAAATTTCCCGTAGCCGAGAAATTTAAGAAAGCTGCTATAAAGAGCCAAATACCGATAATTCCATTCGTCCATGCTTGCCACATTTTGTGCCTCCCTATTATCTGTTAATAAATTTGTTTTTCAATAAATTCAAGAACTTACTAATAATAATGCAAGCCGTGTGCCAACCTTTTACTAAATACTATCTTGTTTTATTACAATAAGTTAGCGAGATGCGGAATAAAATAATATTCTAAGTGAGAAGGACTGTTTCGCAGTAAATAAATAGTTTATTAATAAGTTGATATAACCTATTTACTTATTCTAATTTAGAACAGAATCTTATATTAAATTTTAGGCTAAAAACGCAATTTTTAGAACTGTCCTTTTTTGATAATACGCATAAGATAAAATTTTTACTTTTCTGTAAGTGTGAAATAAGAATTCGCAACAAAAATAGAGCAAAATCATAGCAGCAAATTATATTGTTGCCGAATGTACGAACAGAAGTTTTATTTAGTATAAACTTTAAGATTGAGATATTTTACAAACGGGTAAAAGTCTTTATCGTTATGCAATAAAGTGAAATTATTCATTATACAAAACGTTGCAATCATTGCATTTATAGTTTTTCTTACCGTAATACCTTTTTTCCTCAAGAAGCGATAGTTCTTTGCGCTTTGAAGTGCCGTGTCTTTTCCGCCAATATCAAAGCAGGGAAATGAAAGAAGAATGGTTTTTGCTTTTTGAAAATCCTTATCATTACGAAATCCCTGCAATACCTCTGTCAGAACATAATCTCCAATCACAACCAATTCTTTTCCAAGAATTGAATCTAAAACATCAACCTGCCAATTTTTCTCTCCATTGAAATAATCTATAAGAACCGTTGAATCCAAAAATATCATTTATCCGTCCTCATTTTATCGATGTCGCC
>CBEVZC010000044.1:0-23188 GCA_965554225.1 uncultured bacterium
TTAAAAAAAGTATAAATTATTTCATAAATGTTTAGAATGTTTTTAACAGTACTCAAATTTTGACTTGATAAAAATTATCTTAAATTATAAATTATGCCTTAATTTTAGAATTTTGGGACAAAATTAGAATAACGGAGTAACATAAAAGAACTACTATACTTTTTTTAATTTAACTCTTTAATGAATTAAAGAATATCAGGGAGAAGGAAGAAGTATGGAAGTTCTATTAGAAAATATTCTTACTTATGTCATAGTTTCCATTTTAATTTCAGCTATTCTTTATACTTATTTAAAAGTACATTCGAATCAATCAAAACAGACGAAAAAAAAGATTAAAAAAGCAGAGGAATTCGGCTTTCACGAACCTGTTTCACTACATCCGTTAATTAATGAAGATGTTTGCATCGGAAGCGGGGCATGTGTGGTTGCTTGCCCGGAAAACGATATACTTGGTCTCGTAAACGGAAAGAGTAAAACAATAAATGCTTCCCATTGTGTTGGACATGGAGCCTGTTTCCATGCTTGCCCAGTCGAAGCTATTACTTTAATAATGGGTACGGAGAAAAGAGGTGTTGAATTACCTCATATTAGCTCGGAATATGAAACAAATATTAATGGAATTTATATTGCAGGAGAATTAGGCGGTATGGGTTTAATAAAAAATGCAATAGAACAAGGGAAAAAAGCGGTCGATAACATTGTGAAATCAATGAATGGGAAAAGAACATCAAAATATGATCTTATTATTATTGGCGCCGGTCCCGCAGGAATAGCTGCTACGCTTAGAGCTGCCGAACATAACCTAAAGTTTTTGACAATTGAGCAGGAAACTATTGGAGGAACAGTATTTTCATTTCCAAGAGCTAAGGTAGTAATGACTTCTCCGGTTGAAATTCCGTTATACGGAAAAATTAAACTTCATGAAACCAGCAAATCGGAATTGATAGGATTGTGGACTGAAATATTGAAAAAAAATAAAATTACAATAAATGAAAACGAAAAAATTAACGAGATAGTTAATTATTCCGATTATTTTGAAGTGATTAGTAATCAAGATGAATATACTGCTAGTAAGGTTTTGCTTGCAATCGGAAGAAGGGGTTCGCCCAGAAAACTAGGTGTGCCGGGAGAAAATAAAGAAAAAGTCTATTATAAATTGTTAGAACCGGAACTAATTCACAATCAGAAAATATTAGTTGTTGGTGGTGGCGATTCGGCCATAGAATCGGCTTTGCTTTTAGCAGAAGAGGGTAATGAAGTTACTCTTTCTTATAGGTCCGATTCTTTTAAAAGAATAAAACCAAAAAATTTAAAAAAAATTGAAGATGCAATAAAACTAAAGCTTGTAAATGTACTGTATAATTCAAATGTTAAAGAAATATTTGATGAAAAAGTATTGTTAAGTTTTCAAAACGGAACATCTGCCGAGATTCAAAATGATTTTGTTTATGTGTTTGCCGGAGGTGAGCTACCTAATAAATTCTTGGAAAAAATAGGTATTAAGATAACTAAGAAATTTGGAGAAGCAATATTAAAACATTGAATAAACTGGTATTAATTCTACTAATGCTTTTTAATATTAATAATTACGCTCAAATTTCCCCCGGAAAATTATCGGCTGCCCATGCAGATTTGGAAGGAATGAGTAAATGTACAAGCTGTCATGTTCTGGGGAAAAAGGTAGAAGTTTCAAAATGTTTGAAGTGTCATACGGAAATAGCGGAAGCTATTAACTTTAAAAGGGGATTTCATGCAAATAAAGAAGTAACAAACCAAAAGTGCTGGAAATGTCATGGTGAACATTTTGGCAGAAAATTTCAGGTTATAAGATTTGATGAGAAAAAATTTGATCATAATAAAGCCGGATTTGAACTAAAAGGAAGTCATAAAAAACTTGAATGCGGAAAATGTCATAATAAAAAATTAATTAAAAATGAAAAATTAAAAAGAAAACAAAAAACATTTTTAGGTTTGGAAACAAATTGTGCCGATTGTCATGAGGATGTTCATCAAAAAACGTTAGGGAATAAATGTTCGAACTGTCATAATGAGGAGAAGTTTAAACCGGCTGTTAAGTTTAACCATAGTAAAACAAAATTTAAGTTGACAGGTTCGCATAAAAAAATTAAGTGTGAAAATTGTCATAAAATAACTAAAAAAGAAGGAAAGAAATTTCAAAAGTTTACGAATGTAAAATTTAGATCATGTAATTCTTGTCATAAAGATCCGCATAAAGGCAAGTTCGGGAAAAGATGCAGTAGTTGTCATAATACGATTTCATTTAGAAAGGTTAATAATTTGAAAGGTTTTAATCATAGCAAAACGAATTTCCCGCTTATAGGCAAGCATCGCAAAGTTAAATGTGAAACTTGCCACAAAGGCGGACTAAGTTATAAACCCAAATATCAACATTGTTACGACTGTCATTCCGATTATCATAAAGGTGCCTTTAAATTGCAGAATGGAATTAAAGATTGTAAAAAATGTCATAATGAAAGAGGCTTTTCTCCTTCCGTATTTACATTGGAAATGCATAATAATACCAAATTCAAACTTGAAAATGCACATGCTGCAACACCTTGCATTGCTTGTCATAAAAAGGAAGATAAATGGTATTTCAGAATTGACGGAAGCAGATGTATTGTTTGTCATTCAAACATCCATGAATCAAAAATTAGTCGAAAATTTTTTGATGAAAATAAATGCCAAAGTTGTCACTCAACTTTAAGCTGGAATTCTGTAAAGTTTGATCATCATCTAACCGGTTTTGATTTGTTAGGTGCACATAAGAAAGTTGCTTGTTCTGACTGCCATATTAAAAAATCAGCCGATGGTAAATTGGAACAGCATTTTATGGATTTAACCGGTAACTGTTCCCAATGTCATAATGATATTCATTTGGGACAATTTAATTCCGGTGATAAAGCAAATTGTAATACTTGTCATACGTTTGATAATTGGAAACCGGCTTTGTTCAACCATAGTAAAACCAGATTTATTCTTGACGGTGCACATAAAAAAGTAGAATGTAATAAATGCCATCATGTAAAGGAAAAGAACGGAATAGAATTTATTCAATACAAAATTGAGGATGTAAGATGCATAAGCTGTCATTCATAATTCTATTATTTGTTAGCGTAATTACTTTTGGTCAATCATCGCCTCACGGTGCAAATTTTAATTATAATTGTTCGGACTGCCATACTACTAACACATGGAAAGTTAATATTCATAAATTAAAATTTGATCATGCAAAAACCGGTTTTGAACTATCCGGTCAGCATGCAGCTTTGCAGTGCCAATCGTGTCATTCTTCTCTAGACTTTATTACGACTAAAAATAATTGTTTTAACTGCCATAACGATATTCATCAAAACTCCGTTGGCAAAGATTGTCAGCAATGTCATAATTCTAAATCATGGTTAGTTGAAAATATAAATGAAATTCATCAGGAAAGAAGATTTCCTTTAATCGGCGCTCATGCAGCAGCCGACTGCCAGCAATGCCATTCATCAATAAAAAACCTAGTTTTTGAGCAGGTTGGTATTGACTGTAAAGATTGCCACATAAAAGATTTTCAATCGGCTAAAAACCCCGATCATGTTGCGGCTAATTTTTCCACGGACTGTGAAGAATGCCACGCAGTTACAGATCCGCAATGGGCGTTAGCTAAATTTGCACATAATTTTTTCCCGTTAACAGGTGGGCATAAAATTAGTAATTGTTTCGACTGTCATAATTCTGGAGGTTTTGAAGGTTTAACACAGGATTGCTTTACTTGTCATAAACAGGATTTTAATTCTACTACAGACCCAAATCATATAACATCTAATTTTCCAAATGATTGTAAACAATGCCATACTACAAATCCCGGCTGGAAACCTGCTTCGTTTAAAGTTCATGATCAATATTATGCTCTTTTAGGAGCGCATAAAACAATTGAAAACGATTGTGCGAAGTGCCACACAACTGGCTACAAAAATACTCCGACCGATTGTTATAGCTGTCATAAAACAAATTTCGATGCAACTAATGATCCTGTCCATACATCGGCAGGATTCGGTACCGATTGTGAAAGTTGCCATAACTCAACTGCATGGAAACCGGCAACATTCGATCATGACAATCAATATTTCCCGATTTATTCCGGCAAACATAATAATCAGTGGAATGCTTGTTCAGACTGTCATACGAATCAAAATGATTATGGTGTCTTTTCATGTTTAACGTGTCATGAGCATTCACAATCCAAAATGGATGAAGAACATTCCGGTATTCAAGGATATACTTATGTAAGTGAGGAATGCCTTGCTTGCCATCCTTCCGGACAAAAAGAAGGATCGATCAATCATTCTGAAACAGCATTCCCTTTAACCGGAGCTCATTTGAGTGTCGATTGTACACAATGTCATACAGCCGGATTCAAAGGGACGCCGACTGATTGCGCCTCATGCCATAGTCAAAATTTTCAGAGTACTAGCAATCCTAATCATTCACAAATGAATCTTTCAAATAATTGCGAACAATGCCATACAACTAATCCGGGCTGGAAACCAGCACAATTTACCGTACATGATGATTATTACGTGTTACAAGGCGCACATTTAAATATTAAAGATGATTGTAATAGCTGTCATACTAATGCTGAATATAAAAACACTCCCGACCAATGTTACGGATGCCATAAGCAGAACTACGATAATACAAATGACCCCTCGCATAAATCCGCTAATTTTACAACCGATTGTGAGACTTGCCATACGGCAACTGCATGGACACCGGCAACATTCGATCATGACAATCAATATTTCCCGATTTATTCCGGGAAGCACAACAATCAGTGGAATGCTTGTTCAGACTGCCATACAAATTCAGCTGATTATAATGTTTTTGAATGTACAACGTGTCATGACCATAACAAAACAAAAACGGACGATGAACACAAAGGCATTCAGGGCTATTCATTCGTGAGTACAGAGTGTTTAGCTTGTCATCCCACAGGAAGTAAAGATGGCGCTTTTGATCATTCAACTTCTGTTTTCCCGCTAACCGGTTCGCATCAAAATCAAGACTGTGCAGCATGTCATGCCAATGGGTATGCAAATACTCCTACAGAATGTTTTGCATGTCATGATAAAGATTTTAACAGTTCGGTTAACCCAAAACATGCTGAGGCGGGAATATCCCAAAAATGCGAAGATTGCCATAATACTAGTGCTTGGCAGCCTTCAACATTCAAACACAGTTCTACAGGCTTTGATTTAGTTGGCGGACATGTTTTACCTCAATGTTCAAGTTGTCACCAGGGTAATACTGCAAACGCTTCTTCTGATTGCTACAGTTGCCATGAGGCAAAGTATAACAGCGCAAAAGATCATCAGGCTCAGAATTATCCAAAAACTTGTGAACAATGCCATAATACAACAACTTGGGAAGATGCAACGTTTGATCATGCTGCTACCAATTTCCCATTAACAGGAGCTCATCAAAGTGTCAATTGCAGCGATTGTCACACAACAGGATATAAAGGAACTTCTACTGATTGTAATTCGTGCCATCAGAATGATTTCCAGAGCACGACTAATCCGAGTCATTCAAAATTAGGGCTGTCGACAAATTGTGCACAATGCCACACAACTAAAACAGGATGGAAACCTGCGGAATTTGCTGTACATAATAATTATTATGTTCTGGAAGGAGCTCATGCTTCAATAGCTAATGACTGTAATACATGCCATAACGGGAACTATAATAGTACTCCAAACACCTGCTACGGATGTCATCAAAGTGATTATAATGCTACAAATGATCCGGTACATAAATCAGCCGGATTTGGAACTGATTGCGAATCGTGCCATAGTCAAAATGCTTGGAAACCTTCAACGTTCGATCATGATGGTCAATATTTTCCTATTTATTCAGGTAAGCACAGAAACGAATGGAATGCATGTTCTGACTGTCATACAAATCAAAATGATTTTGGAGTATTTTCATGTTTAACATGTCATGAGCATTCCCAGACAAAAATGAATGACAAACACAGTGGAGTGAATAATTATTCTTATAATAGTAATGCTTGCTATAATTGTCACCCAACCGGAAGGGAAGAAGAAGGTGGAATTGCTCCTCCGGTTCATATAAAACAATTGAGATTGAAATGAGAAAACTATTTGTTTTAATTTTTATGTTCTTAAGCTTACAAAGTATTTATGCTCAAAAATCAAGAAGTGTGAAAATTAATGGTATCGTTGAATATATCTCGTCGCAATTTGTTTACATTAATTTTAAAAATACAAACGGTATAAATATTGGGGATACACTATTTTTAAAGTATCGAAAAAGATTAAGACCAAAATTGATCGTAAAAACAAAGTCATCCAGGTCATGTGCTGCTATTGTGATAGGGAAAAAGGTTAAAAAAGGAATGAAAGTAATTGCATTTATTAAAAATGCAAAAAAGGAAAATAAATCAGGCATTAAAAAAACAGAATATGTTAAAATAGAAAAGTATTCTGAGGATAAAACAAAAATTAAAAAATCAAGCAGAATTGGAAAATTAAAAAGTATAAAATCCGAGTTCTACGGTAGGTTCAGTTTATCGGGATATTCAAATATATCTAATATCCCCGGTCAGCAGGATTATCAGCATTGGAGGCATTCGTTGTCTCTTTATGCTAATAACATAAGTGGCTCAAAAATTTCACTTTCCAGTTATGTTACTTTTCGCTATAGAGCCGATCAATGGAATCTTGTGCAAAGTAATTTAGGAAGTGCATTGAAATTTTACGATTTAGCAATCAAATATCAGATAAATAGTAATGCCAATTTATTAGTTGGAAGAAAGATCAATCGTAAATTATCCAATGTAGGCGCAATTGACGGGCTACAGTTTGAAACTAAAGTGAATAATTTTTTTATTGGTGGAATTCTCGGCTCTCGCCCAAATTTTTCCGATTATGGCTTTAATATTAAATTACTGGAGTTAGGGGCTTATATAAATAGAACTGATTCTGTTGGGAACGGACAAATGAGCAATACCCTTTCAATAATGCAGCAGATGAATGATTTTACTACAGACCGCAGATTTTTGTACTTCCAGCATTCCAGTAATTTTATTAAAAATGTTTATTTATTTTTGTCAACCGAGTTTGATTTGTTTGAACATATACATGAGAGATCGGCAAATAAATTTAGTCTGACTAGTTTATTCTTATCGTTGCGCTACTCGCCTGCGCGATGGGTAACAGTTTCTACTTCTTATGATGCAAGGCGGAATGTTATTTATTATGAAACGTTTAAAAATTATATTGATCAGCTTGTAGAAAATGCAACTCGTCAAGGATTCAGACTCCGTATTAACTTGCGACCTGTAAGATATGTGTTTGCATCCGTTTATTCGGGTTATAGATTTAGAAAATCCGATATTAAACCAACAAGAAATTTCGGCGGATCTGTTACATATTCCAGGCTTCCGTTTGTTAATGCTTCATTGAACATTAGTTATATCAAATTAATTACAAATTATCTGGATGGAAATATAATTGGAGTAAGACTATCAAAAGATATTTTTAACGGGTTGATATATTCTACCGTTGGATATAGAAGAGTGAATTATACATTTAATAATTCAGCTCCCGATTTATTACAAGATATATTTTTAGTTGATCTGTCTCTACGTGTTTCCAGGAAAATATCTTTATCACTTAGTTATGAAGGCACTTATCAAGGAATAACTTCCTATTCAAACATATTTGCAAATATAACTACTAGATTCTGAGAAACATGGATTACTTTTTCTATAGTTCTATCAACCTTTCGGATTGAAAATTATACATTATTAAACAACACTAAGTTTTACAATCATTTCCCTTTTTTACAATCAATTTCTAATGTCTGTACAATTCAAAAATTGCAACTGAAAAAAATTTTATAATAGTAAAGTATGAGACATTTAAGTAATGCAAAATTTAATAAGTTGAAATCATCTATTTAAATTTATGCTAAAATCGCAATCGATATTTTTATTAACCATATAAGGAGGACAGAATGTCTGACAAATTAATAAAAATTAAAAATGCAGCCATAATAGCTGTTGTTTTTATTTTCACTACAACATCACTCATGCTTCATGCACAGGACATGAATAAAAAAGCAATGATGATGAAAAAGAAAAAAGCAATGATGATGAGGGTAATTAAGAAAATGCAAGCGAAAGCGCCGGCAAAAGGGTATTTAAAAGCTCACAGCATGCTGAAAAATCCAATGGATATTTTAGGCGGACCTATTTCAATCAAACTAAGTCAAGAGAGTAGTCCGGTATATGTAGGCATGCCTGATTATAGAAAATTAGATCCAAGAATTTTTGGAACTGTAGATATGCCCAGAGCATTCGAAGGAACACCCGGAATAACCGGATTACCGGTAATGTTAAGAGATCATGAAGGAAATAATTTTACAAAAATGAAAGTACTTTCTCCTTTTGGTGATAAACATATCGTATTAACGAATGGGACATTGGAATTAACAGCGACAGATAAAACAGCAACAGACGCGGCAAAATCAGGCGATAAAGTTCAAATGGTAGCATCATGGAAAGATAAAGCGGGCAACACATATACAGTTAAAGCGGGAAAAGTTATTCCTCACGGATTGGAATATCCTACCTTCGGAGGAGTTGTTACTAATCATATCCTTCACGGATTTAGCGGAGTTGGTACACCTTTAATGCCAAGTGAATATACCTATTTTGCATTTTGGGCAATTGGAAATATTTATAAAAATGGTAAACTTGTTGATAAAATGAGAATAGTTCACGGAATGTTAACCGAATACGTAAGAACAAAGGGATACAAATTAGGGTTTGATAAAGATGTAACACCAACAGCACTGCAATTCCATTTGATGGTTCCGCCATTTAAACCTAACATGAAAACGATGGCATTCGATCAGGCTCCGGTAAAAACAGGATTCAAATTACCTAACGGTATGGAACTACCTTTTTGGCATGTAATGTTTGAAAATGTAGAAGTAAATGGAGAGAGAGAATAAAGTAATATAAATATTATCCCGGAATCCGTATTAATGAAAAAATTGTTTACGTTTCATATATAAAAGATTGCGGAACGTTTAATTGTTAAAGAATTTTATTTAATGAGGTATTAAAAGATGTCTAGAAGAACAAAATACAAAGTAAAAAAATCCGTTTTAATATTATTTGTTTCTTTTTTGTTAATCGGTTTAGCTTCCGGTTGCTCGGGAAATGATAGTCAGAATAATAAAAAACCTGCAGAAACTTCTTTTGTAAAACATAAAAAGTTAGGGAAAAAGAAAAAAATGCCTACGGGCAATAATATTTGGATGAAGAATTTAGCATTCGTTCCGAAAATAAAAGTTATAAAAGTTGGAACAACAGTGGTTTGGACTAACAAAGATGTTGCAATGCATACTGTTCATACAGGCACACCCGAAAAACCGCTTCCTATGATTGCCAGCGGTACAATGGGTAAAGGAGAAAAATTTAGTTATACCTTTAAGAAAAAAGGTACTTATAAATATTTTTGTACTACGCACCCTACAGTAATGCAGGGAATGATAGTTGTCCAATAAAATTAATTCGTAATGATTTTTGTAATTAGTTTTTTATCAACAATTTCAAAGTAGAAATTTTTAATATGTAAATTCGGGTGGTAATAATCCCATATTTCACTGCTGTCATACTGGTTTTGATTGAAATTATTATCACTCTTTTTCTTTGATTTATCGGCAACAACAAAAAACGGTTTGTCATAATATTGACAGGCGATTGCTAAGAGTCTGCTTCCCATTTTGTTAACAATATTGCCGTTTTTTAGTATTGTATCCGCACCAACAATTGCCACATCGCACTTTTTTACATATTCGGGAATCATTGCTTCGGTAATATAATTCATGTTTATTTCAAGTGATAATAGATTATCTGCAAGAACTTTGCCTTCATTTTGTGGACGGGATTCTGAAATTGTAAGATCGATTTTCTTTTTTCTTTTTTTAAGTCTGGTAAATATTTCTTGTATCGTTCGGCTGTTAGAAATTGTTATGAAAGAATTATATGTTTTAATATGTGGATATAAGTTATCAAATAATGTATCATAGATCTTATTTTCTGTTGTTAAATAAGTCCTTATAAAACTAAATAGGTTTTCTTTATCATTATCATGAATATACTTTTCTAGTTTGTGTAAGTAGTTTTGAATGGTTTGAAATTCTTTCCATCTATTTTTTGCAATGTTAATTATAGAAGTAAAGTTGGAAATATTTTTAAAGTTCAGATATAGTAATGAATTGAACTTATAAAGTAATTCTTTACTACCTGAGCTTTTATTATCTAGTAGTTCCCGGAATTCACTATCGAAATTGCTCATTGTTAAACTAAAAATAAATTATGCGTTGTAATGGTAACCTTTTATAGGTTCTCTTAATGAAAGCACTGGACATGGAGCTTTTCGTACTACCTTTTCTGCAGTACTTCCAAAAAGCAGATGCTCTACGCCTGTGTGACCATGAGTAGCAATAATAATTAAGTCAATATCCAATTCGTCAGCCGCCTCATTAATCTCAACAAAAGGTTTACCGGTTTTAATTATTACTTCATACTGCAGATTATTACCAATTTCTGCTTTGGCTAATTCTTGCAATTCAACCTTGGCTCTTTCGTTCAAATCAATATCTGCAGAGGGGAAAGATATTTGTCCCATGCTAAAATCAGCAGGATAAATAACAGGTTCAACTACATAAATAATATAAAGTTTGGCATTAAATTTTTTGGAAAAATCCACAGCATAACGGAGTGCACTTTTGGAATAATCCGAAAAATCAATCGGGACTAAAATTTTCTTTATCTGCTGCATTTTGTAACTCCTTATTTTTATTTAACAATTGTTTTTTTAGAGCCACATAGTCATCATTAATATGGCGTAATCTGGTTATTACAATATGCGTTAAACCACGTAAAATAATAATACCTTGTTTAGGATATTTATTTATAAACTCATCTAAATCCGGTCTAAAAATAACAGCTAGTTTTGTATCTTCTACAGCAATTGCAGAAGCGGAACGTTCATCTTCAAACAAAGTGGAAAGTTCACCGAAGAAATCTCCTTTTCCAAAAGTTGCCAATTCTTCTACTTTCCCATCGCCAAATTCTTTTAATATATTAACTTCACCTTCTTGCACTAAGTACAGTCCTATTCCAGGGTCGCCTTCCATAAATATATATTCACCCGATTTATAAGCTCTGTTATGCAAAAGTTTCATCAAATGCTTAATGTATTTTTTCTCAATCTGACTAAAAGGCGGGATTGAACAAACCATACCTTCAAGGTCATCTTTTGTTGTTTCGGTTTTAAATAAGTTTGCCCAAAAATTACTAGTATTAAAATTAGTATTAGTTTCCATTTTATCTCCTAGTTAAAAATTCCGGATTCTGCAACGCGCCAAATTTTCTGACATGGGAATTTGTTTTCATAAAGAGCTCTGCCGATAATTACAGAATCTATTCCGCTGTCCGATTCATCTTGAATTTTTCTTAAATCACTATAACCTCTTATTCCGCCTGAAAGTGTTACTTTAGCGCCGGTTACTTCAGCAATTGATTTTGAAAGAGCTATGTTAGGACCCAAAAGCATTCCGTTAGTCTTTACATCTGTTACTATCAGTCGCTCAAGTCCAATCTCAGTGAGTCTTTTAGCGTAATCAATCGGTGTCATTCCTGTCTCTTTTTTTCGTCCGTTTATTACAACTGTATTGTCAATTATATCAATTGCGGCAGAAATTTTTTGTGGACCATAAAAATCCATTATCTTCTTATATTCTTCAATATTTTTACAAGCTAAACTGCCGATTACAATCCGAAAAACACCTAAACTGAAAATTTCTTTGGCTTCTTCAAGTGAGCTTATACCTCCGCCCATTTCAATTGGAATAACAACCGAGTCACACATTTTAGCAATTATATCATAGTTCTTGTGTAAATGTTCATGAGAGGAATCGAAATCTACAACATGAACGATTTTAGCATTTTCCGCTCTCCACAATTTTGCCATATCAACAGGATTGTTGCCGTAAGAAGGGCAGTTAAGCTCAGGAATTCCCTGTACAACTCTGACAGTTTTCCCATCTTTAATATCAATTGACGGAATAACCAAAATCTTTTTCATTTACAATTTCCACTTACCTTTATTTTTAATTGTTTTTCTGCTGATTATAAGCTTTTGAATTTCACTTGTCCCTTCAAAAATTCTAAGTATTCTTGCATCGCGATAAAATCTTTCAATAGGAATATCTGCCGAGAAACCCATTCCGCCATGTATTTGCAAAGCCATATCGGCTATTTCTGATACACCTTCGGAACAAAATAGTTTCACCATAGCAGCTTCTTGAGCTACATCCTTTTTTTCATCATATTTTTCGGCGGTTCTGTAAAGTATGCTTTCCATTGCATAAATTTTTGAAGTCATTTCAGCTATCATAAATTGTATTGCCTGAAATTTAATAATTTGCTGCTTAAATTGTTTCCTTTCACTTGCAAAATTAACCGACATTTCCAATAATTCTTTAGCTGCACCTAAACTGCAAGCTCCAATTCCAATTCTGCCCGAATCCAAAGTCTTCATAGCAGTGATAAATCCGCGGCCGTTAGCACCAATTATATTTACTTCCGGTACTTCAACATTATCAAAATGTATTGAGTTAGTTGTGCTTCCTTTGATCCCAAGCTTCTTTTCACTTGGACCAATACTTACGCCGGGGAAATTGCGTTCAACAACAAAACCGGTTATCCCTTTTTTTGTTCTTGCAAAAACAGAAAAAACATCGGCAATACCCGCATTGGTTATCCAAATTTTTTCGCCATTTAAAATCCATTTGCCGTTTTTATACATTGCGGTGGTTTGTAAATCAAAAGCATCGGATCCGGCTTCCGCTTCGGTTAAAGCAAATGCAGCAATCTTTTCACCTGCAGTAATTTGCGGAAGATATTTTCTCTTTAACTCTTCCGATCCGCCAATATAAATAGCATTTGCACCAATTGATTGGTGTGCTCCTATTAAAGCCGCAGTTGAACCGCATGCTTTGGTTACTTCTTCCTGAGCAATACAAAATCCTACTTCACCAAACCCGCCTCCGCCATACTCTTCAGGGAATGCAGTGCCGAGTAATCCTGTTTCCCCTAATTTTTTTATTAGTTCTTGCGGTATATTTTCTTTCTTATCTATTTGAGATGCAATCGGTCGTATTTCATTATCAGTAAAATCACGTACCATCGATCTTAACATTTTTAAATCATTATTAGTTACCATATAACACTGGATAGTTTTTAGAATAAAATATTTATATTCACAATTATAACACTTATTTCAATTATCTGTTGTACTATTGAAAAAAAATCTTTCCCGGTTTTTAAATAATCAAGAATACGAACTGGATTTTTATTTTAATTTCTGAAAATAGATTATTCAACCTGGTAATTAGTCATTAAAAAAAAATAAAACTTAAGCAAAACAATTATTCCGGGTAAAATGAAAATCTTGACTTTTCTGCATAAAATGGTCACATTTGAGTTTATGAGTCAGGATTATGTTTATAAAACAAGCGAAAATAATGAAATCAGTATTACTACTTTTGGAAACCGGCATCTGAAGAGTAGTAAATGCATAATATATTGCCATGGTTTTAAAGGATTTAAGGATTGGGGCTTCGTTCCTTACATGGGAAAATATTTTGCAGAGCACGGATATTTTGTAATAACATTTAATTTCTCGCATAACGGAATAGGTAAAAATCCGTTGGAATTTACGGAGCTTGATAAATTTGCAGAAAACACATTTTCTCTCGAAGTGAGTGAACTGAACGAAATTATTAGCGCACTTTCCGACGGTTATTTCGGAAAAATTATTAATCCAAAAATTGGAATTATTGGTCACAGCAGAGGGGGAGCAGTAGCACTATTAGCATCTTATCTTAATGATAAAGTTAATGCTTTGGTTACATGGTCGTCAATTTCTAAATTAGATAGATACTCTGAGCGGCAAAAAAAAGGATGGCTTTCCAAAGGTTATTTTGAAGCTGTAAATTCCAGAACGCACCAGTTAATGAGAATGAATAAGACTTTATTAGAAGATATAATTAAAAATAAAAACGGCTTATTAAGCATAGAAAAGGCTGCAAAAAATCTTAAAAAGCCTTGGTTAATTGTTCATGGAGAACAAGACATTACCGTTAAGCCCTATGAAGCCGGACAATTATACGAATGGTCCGATAAAAATTTTACCGAGTTATATCTTATTCCTTCTGCGGGTCATACTTTTAACATTTCACATCCGATGGAAAAGGTAAGTGAGCCGTTAAATAAAGTTTTGGGAAAAACAGAAAAATTCATTGAAAAAATAAAATAATTACTTATTTTTTATACCTAACAAAAATAAATTCGCTTTATGGAAACTAAAAACGTTGTTTTTATCGTAGTATTTTTTGCGGCATTCGGATTTTTATTTTACAATTTCAAAAGAATAATTTCCTACTTAAAAGTCGGAAAACCGGAAAACAGATTTGATCATCCCGGCGAACGGTTAAAAAATGTATTTAAAATTGCTTTCGGTCAATCAAAAATTTTACGCGACCCTGTTGCCGGTTCCGTACATGTGATGATCTTTTGGGGATTTTTAATATTTCTTTTCGCCGTTGTAGAAGCGTTGATCCAAGGTTTTTACTCTCCGTTTACATTCGAATTCCTGGGTCCCTTTTATTCGGTAATAACGCTTGTCCAAGATATTTTTAGTCTTCTTGTAATTTTAGCAGTCCTTTATGCTTTGTATAGAAGATACGTCCAACATGTTCCCAGATTAGAGCACGGTAAAGAAAGCAGATTAGATGCAACCATTGTTTTAGTGTTAATACTTTGCGTTGTAATTGCAATGTTTGGTGAAAATTCGGCGCATATAGCAAATAATAATTTTAATCTTTCTAAATTTGAAATAAGACCTTTATCGGCTTTTTTAAGTCATTTGTTTTATAACGGACCCAGTGCGGGAGCGAAGTTTGCATTTGAGTTTTTCTGGTGGATGCATATTATTGTTGTGCTTAGTTTCATGAATTTTCTTCCGTACTCAAAACATTTTCATGTGTTTACATCAATTCCTAATGTTTATTTCCATAAAATCGGTGATAATAAATTTGCACTAAAACCTCTTGATTTGGAGGATGAAAATGCAGAACAGTTTGGTGCCGCAGATATAAACGATTTAAGTTGGAAGCAAATTTTAGACGGTTACACGTGTACTGAATGCGGAAGATGTTTTGATGCATGTCCTGCTTCTTCTACGGGGAAAGACCTTTCGCCGAGAGAAATAATAATTAATATTAGGAAGCGTACCAAAGAGAAAGCTCCGCTTTTGGCTGCCGGAGTTCAAGAAAATGAAGTGAATGAAAAAACATTGGTTCATAATTATGTAAAAGATAACGAACTTTGGGCATGCACGACATGCGGCGCCTGTATGCAGGAATGCCCGGTTACAATAGAACATGTTGATGCAATTGTGGATATGCGCAGAGATTTGGTTTTAATGGAATCCGAATTTCCGAATGAATTAAATACCGTTTTTAAGAATATTGAGACTAATTTTACTCCTTGGGCTTTTAACTCGCAGGATAGAGCTAATTGGGCCGAGGGAATGAATATTAAAACCATGGCGGAAGATTCAAATACAGAATATTTGTTTTGGGTCGGGTGTGCAGGCTCTTTCGACGCGAGATATCAAAAAGTTAGCAAAGCTTTTGCAACTTTAATGCAGAATGCCGGCGTTGATTTTAGAATCCTCGGAACAGAGGAAAAATGCAACGGAGATACGGCAAGACGACTTGGAAACGAATATTTAGCGCAAATGATGATGCAGGAGAATATTGAGACACTTAATAATTACGGAGTTAAAAAAATAGTTACTGCCTGCCCGCATTGCCTTAACTCGCTGAAACACGAATATCCGCAATTCGGTGGTAATTTTGAAGTTATTCATCATTCGCAATTACTAAATAAATTGATTGATGAAGGGAAAATTAAATTAAATGACGAAAATGTAAAAAGTAAAGTAACTTATCACGATTCTTGTTATCTTGGAAGATATAATGATATTTATGATGAACCGAGAGCGCCGATTAAGAAAATTAAAGGTATTGAACTTGTTGAAATGGATAGAAATAAAGATAAAGGATTTTGCTGCGGCGCCGGCGGCGGTAGAATGTTTTTAGAAGAAACCGAAGGTACAAGAATTAACGAAAACAGAACACAAGAAGCATTAGCTACTAATGCCGATACAATTGCTTCAGCTTGCCCGTTTTGCATGACAATGTTAAATGACGGTGTGAAATCGTTCGATAAAAGCGAGGAAGTAGAAGTAAAAGATATTGCAGAAATAATTCTTGAAAATTCACTAATTAACTAATATAAATAGGAGAATCAAAATGAGTGACAGTTATAACAAACTTATAGAATTTGTACAAAGCATGGAAACAGATGTGTATAAATTCTATGAAAAAGGGCAGTCTGCTGCAGGTACAAGAGTAAGGAAATCATTAAGCGAACTGAAAAAAATGGCTCAAGATATGAGGAATGAAGTTCAAAATATAAAAGCTCAAAGAAAATCTGAAAAGAACTCTTAGTAATATTATTTGGGCAATCTTTTTAAAATAGTTTTAAGATTGCCCATTCTTCGCATGAAAAAGTTTATCAAATCCTTTACTGCATCATTTCTTCTAACTATTATTTTCTTTAGCTGTAAACAAGAAAAAGTAATTCAAACAGCTAAAATACCTATAGTTAAAAAAGACACTGTTGTTAATATAGATATTTCTGCTGTGGGAGACATTATGTGTCATTCAACCCAAATAAATTATGCAAGGGAAAAAGATGGAAGTCTCAATTTTAAGCCGAGTTTTGAAATCATTAGTAACTATTTTACATCTAAAGATTTAGTCTTGGGCAATTTGGAAACAGCTTTTGCCGGAAGCAGAAGGAAATATTCCGGTTACCCTTTTTTTAATACCCCCGATGAATTTCTTGATGCAATAAAATATGCAGGCTTTAATATTTTATTCACATCAAATAATCATGCATTTGATCAGGGTAAATATGGCGTGCTTAGAACTATAAAAGAGATTAAAAAGAGGGGAATGAGTAATATCGGAACTTATGCATCTCAAAGGGATAGGGATTCAATTAGAATTATTGATGTAAAAGGTATTAAACTTGCTTTTTTGGCTTATTCATACGGTACAAATGGCGTTCGTATTTCTAAGGGAAGTAAATATTTGCTCTCAATTATAGATACCGCCTCTATTCGTTCTGATTTAGTAAAAGCAAAAAGGCAGAACCCTGATGTTGTGATTGTTTATTTTCATTTTGGACATGAGTATTTTCATAAACCGACAAAATTTCAAAAAAGAATTGTTAAATTTACACAGGAAAACGGAGGTGACGTAATTATTGCCAGTCATCCGCACACTTTACAACCGGTTGAAACCTTTCCGCTTTGCAGCTCGAAATTGGATTCGGGATTTACAGCATATTCGCTTGGTAATTTTATATCAAATCAAAGGTGGCGTTATTCCGACGGCGGAGCAATACTTAATTTTTCAATTCAAAAAAATCTTAATACAAATAAAGTGAAAATAAATAATTTAAGCTTTTTGCCGTTTTGGGTTTACAAAGGAAAAATAAAAGATAAAAATAATTATCTCGTGCTTCCGCTAACCGGCTCATCCGTTTCAAGATCATATCCCTTTTTATCTCCAAAAGATACTTTGAAAATGGACCAATGTATTTCGGATGTGTTGGACATAATACATAAGAGTACGCCGAGATTAAAACTAATAACAGTTGATAATTGAGAACTGACAATGTTTCTAACATACTGCATAAAGCTATGTAGATTAAATGATAAGTCAGCAGTCTTAACGGAGAAAATATATAAAGTTAAACTTCGGAAAGAATATATTTAACTTTCTGCCGCTTTCCTTATTAAAATTAAGACTTTAAGCATGATTAACTAAGATTAGCCGAATTTATTTCTCAAAGATTTGGTATTTTTATGTTTATTTTAAATTTATTATTCTTATTAACGAAATATCCGCTGTATGAAACATAAACCTTCATTATCTGCAATATTCATAACTGTTTTTATTGACTTAATGGGTTTCGGTATTCTAATACCCATTCTACCTACATTTGCCAGTAAAGACCTTGCAATTTCCGATTTTGGGATTGGGATTGTTGTTGCCATTTATTCACTTATGCAGTTTCTATTTACACCGGTACTGGGGAACTTATCCGATAAATACGGACGAAGACCTTTTGTGCTTGGAAGTCTGTTTGCAACAGGCGTCTCATATATAATTTTCAGCTTTACTACCACATTCTGGGTTTTACTTCTTTCGAGAATGCTTGCCGGCATTGGAGGAAGTAATATTGGTGTAGCACAAGCTTATATAGCTGATGTAACCACAAAAGGAGACCGGTCAAAAGGCATGGGTGTTATTGGCGCTGCTTTCGGACTCGGATTTGTTTTTGGACCAATGATTGGAGGAATACTTTCTCACTACGGTTATCCGGTAGTAGGTTTTGCAAGTGCAGCGTTTTCATTCTCTGCTTTAACTTACTCTTTTTTCTTTTTACCGGAATCGAATTTAAATAAACAGAGTGAAACTAAAATTAAATTTAGATTGCTTAATATTAAAAAGACAGTTGAAACAATTAAGCACCCCAATGTTGGAATTTTAGTTGTCTTATATTTTATTATTGTTTTTTCTATGGCCAATATATACGGAACATTCTCACTGCTTGGTTATAAAGTTTATGCTCTTTCCGATAGGCAGATCGGATATTTATTCGGTATAATAGGTATTGTTAGCGCTATTGTTCAAGGTGGACTAATAAAACAGTTGTCTAAGCATTTTTCGGATAAGACTCTTATTACTACCGGTGCGGTTTTAATGATGGTAGGCCTTGGACTTCTTCCGTACGGCGGCTCCTTTTCAGGAGTGGCAATGGTTGCTGTTGTTTTAGGTTTTGGAACTGCAATTTCCCAGCCTGTTATTTTGGGACTTATCTCAAAATTAACATCTGAGAAGGAACAGGGTTCTATACTCGGTATGAATTCATCGCTTGGAGCTTTTGCCAGAGTTATGGGTCCGCTTTGGGGAGGATTTGCCTTCCAGTATTTTGGTTATGAGTTCCCGTTCTTAACAGGTGCGTTATTTACTTTTATTACCTTTTTACTTACACTATTTTTTGTTAAAACCACTAAACCGGTATTAGAATAAGATAATGCTTAAAGTAGGTAAAATAGAAATTGAGAAAGCTCTTCTTCTCGCTCCCATGGAAGATATAAGCAATCTCGCATTTAGAAAATTATGTAAAGAGTTAGGTGCCGATGTTGTTTATACAGAGTTTGTAAATTCAAACGGTTTGATAAGAAATAATTTAAAAACTCAGAAGAAACTGCAAATCACGGATGAAGAAAGACCCGTTGGTATTCAAATTTATGGTGAAGCTATTGAACCAATGAAGGAATCTGCAAAGATATCTGAAATGGAAAATCCCGATATTATTGATATAAACGCAGGATGCTGGGTTAAAAAAGTAGCTAATAGAGGTGCCGGAGCTGGATTATTAAAAGATCCTCCTTATATGCAGAAGATGGTTGAGGAAATAGTTAAACAAGTTTCCGCACCGGTTACTGTAAAAACAAGAATCGGCTGGGATGAAGATTCCATCTTAATTTTGGATGTTGCTAAAAGAATGGAAGATGCAGGCGCACAAGCGTTAACCGTTCATTGCAGAACCAGAAAACAAGGTCACAGCGGGGAAGCGGATTGGAGTTGGATACCAAGGATTAAGAATGTTGTGAATATACCTGTAGTACTAAACGGCGGAATATTTACTGCAGAAGATGTAAAACAAGCTTTTGATGAAACCGGCGCTGATGCCGTAATGATTGCACGGGGTGCAATTAACCATCCTTGGATATTTAAAGAAGCCAAGGAATTACTTTTTGATGGAAATATTTCTACTGTAATTACTCCCGAGCTTAGAATTACTACCGCTTTAAAACATCTAAAATACGAATTGGAAATAAAAGAGGTTAGGCGAGCCGTTATTCCGTTTAGAAAATTTTATTCCGGCTACTTAAAAGGATTATACGGCGCTTCGAAGATTAGGCAGGAACTTTATAAATATGAAGAATATGAACCGATTGAAGAAATTTTACTTAATTATCTCGACAAACTTAAAAAGTATGAAGAAACATCTAAAGAGAATTTAGTTTGAGAAGCATGAACTTGCCGTCTAATAAGTTTGCACGCATTATTTCCTATCTTTTTATACCGCCTTTAATGAATTTCTTTATCTTTGTTTTCCTCGCACTGCATCTCCAATTGGAACAAAGGTTTTTATCCGCTGCAATTTTAATTTCTTTTTTATTCGGATTGGCAATACCAGTCATTTACTTTGTAATAATGAGAAGCAGGGGTAAAATTGATGATAACGATGCTCGAGTAAAAGAGCAGAGAACAAATCCATACCTCTTCGGTATTTTATTAACACTTGCCGCAATTTTATTGAGTGCAATTTTTGTAAGTAATAAAATTATAACTATTGCTTGGATTACTTATTTAGTATGTTCTATGATTTTAATATTAGTAAATAAATACTGGAAAATCAGTGCTCACGCGATGGGTGCAGCTATACCATTGGGTATTATGCTTTTTTATTCGAATTTATTAAGTTTGGGCTTAGTTGTTATTTTAATTTTAGTCGGCTGGTCGCGTATAAAGTTGAAGATGCACAATCTTAGTCAAGTACTTGCAGGCGGCTTTTTAGGCATCATTATTCCCGCGCTATTATTTGTTTTATTTCGTTAGGTTATTTAATGAATTTAAGAAAAGGTTTAATTAAGCATTTGAATTTAATTGCGGATTTACTTGAATTTAATTCTGCAAATAGATTTAAGGTAAGCGCTTTTAGAAACGGAGCAAACATACTCAGAAGACTAGGCCCCGATATTGAAATTAAAATTAAGAATGGAACAATTAGAGATATTAAAGGAATTGGCAAAGGGTTACAATCCGTCATTTATGAATTTTATCACACCGGGAATTCCACGGAGCTAAACAAAATATTGGAAAAAACACCGGAAGAGATCCTGGAGCTGATGCAAATTAGAGGATTAGGAGCAAGTAAAATAAATTTATTAAGTAGGGAACTGAATATCTCGAATATCGAAAGTTTGGAGAGGGCATGCTCCAACAATTCTATTGCCGGGTTAAAAGGTTTCGGTGAGAAGACTCAAAATAAGATAATATCTGAGATTAGAAGGATAAAAGAAAATAGAGGGAAAGTTCTTCTAAGCGAAGCTCTGGAAATTGCAAATGTAATTAAATCGAAGTTAAGCCATTTTAATTCAGTTATTAAGATTAAAATGAGCGGTGACTTACGAAGAAGAATGGAAATAATATCAAAATTGGAATTTGTTTTGCTTATTAAATCCTATGAAGACTTCGACAAGGAGACTATTGATAAGAATATATATGTAAAAGACTTATCTTATAATACATCAAGTAAAACATTAGAGCTGATAACTGACTATAAACCTCAGATAATTCTGTATCCTACTATAGATGAAAGTGATTTCGAAAATATACTTTTTAAATCAACCGGATCGGAAGAATTTCTTGAGCAACTGAAATTAGATAGTAATAATTTTTCAAATAGTACTGAGAGCTCTATTTTTAAAGAAAAAGGATATCACTACATTATCCCGGAGATGCGTGAAATCGGATATTTTCATGCTCCCAACAAATTTAAAACAAGTAGTAATTTAGAAATAAGTCAGTTTAGGGGATTATTGCATTTCCATACGAATTGGTCGGACGGAGTAAATACTTTAAGTGAAATGATAGACGCCGCAATAGAAAGAGATTTTAAGTTTGCTGCCGTCTGCGATCATAGCAAATCTGCCTTCTACGCTAACGGACTAAGTGAAGAAAGAGTATTAAAACAGAAATTAGAGATTGAAAAATTAAATAAAGTAAAAAATATTAAAATTTATCAAGGCATAGAATCCGATATTTTACGTAATGGTGAATTGGATTATAGTGATGAGCTTCTTAAAAACTTTGACTTTATTGTTGCATCAATTCACTCTCAATTTAACTTAACTGAAGATGAAATGACAACGAGAATGATTAATGCAATAGAAAATCAGCATACCAATTTAATAGGACATCCGACCGGAAGACTTTTGCTTAGACGAGATCCTTATTCAATTGACATAAAAAAAATAATTGATGCGTGCGTTCAGAACAATGTAGCAATTGAAATAAATGCTAATCCTAAAAGGCTTGACTTAGACTGGAGATTAATCTTTTATGCGCGTGAAAAAGGATGTAAATTTGCAATCAACCCCGATGCTCATTCCATTGATGGAATTGAAGATATTAAATACGGAATAATGGTTGCAAGGAAAGGCGGTATTCAAAAGAATGAGGTTATAAATACTTACGAAATAAGCGAATTTGAAAAGTTCTTAAATAAAAATTAATGGTTAATAAAAAATTCTGAGAGGAGAATTATGGACCTTAAAAAATTAGTTAGAGATGTTCCGGATTTCCCGATTAAAGGAATAGTTTTTAAAGATATCACAACGTTAGTAAAGGATGCAAAAGGATTTGAATACACTTTAAATAAACTCTATAACATTAGTAAAAATAGAGGGATAACGAAAGTCGTGGGAATTGAATCACGCGGATTTATATTCGGCGGAGCACTAGCAGTTAAATTGGGCGTCGGTTTTGTTCCAATAAGAAAACCGGGTAAATTACCAGCTGATACCATTAAACAAACTTACGAATTAGAATATGGTACGGATTCAATTGAAATTCATAAAGATGCTCTTGAACCAGGAGATAAAGTTTTAATTCATGACGATTTACTAGCAACAGGAGGCACGATGGAAGCTGCATGTAAATTAGCGGAAAAATTGGGAGCAGAGGTTGAACAGATATCTTTTGTAATTGAATTGGATTTTCTTAACGGAAGAAATAAATTAAAAAAATATGATGTGCAATCTTTGATTCATTATGATAGTGAGTGAAGTAAAATTAA
>CBEVZC010000045.1:0-22337 GCA_965554225.1 uncultured bacterium
CCTTTTTTCAAATAATTTTTCCTTAAAAGTGACTTTTTATTTTTAATAAGTTATCGTATCTTATTTTAACAAAAAAATCAGTACTCGTAATATTTTTTAATCTATGTTAATATATAAATGGAGATATATCATGTTTAAAAAGACCATAATTTTACTATTAATAATCTTTTCTTATTTAGTTATAAATCAATCAACTTATGCTCAAAAGAGAAATAAGAAATGCGGCAATTGCGCAATGAAGGGAATAACCAAAGCTGTTGCTGTAATAAATCCGACCCAAGGTAATAAAGTACATGGGCTGGTTACTTTTACAAAAGTTAAAAACGGTATAAAAGTTGTTGCGGATATTGAAGGCCTAACACCAGGCAAACACGGTTTTCATATTCACCAATATGGTGATTGCAGCGATCCAAAAGGGAAATCTGCAGGCGGCCACTTTAATCCAGATAAGGTAAAACATGCAGGTCATGATTCTGATGTAAGGCATGTTGGGGATTTCGGAAATCTTGTAGCGGACAAAGACGGTAATGCACACATGGTATTTGTGGATAATCTAATTTCCTTTCATGGCCCTCATAATATAGTCGGAAGGGGAGTTGTAATTCATGGTGGAGCAGATGACTTAACATCACAACCTTCGGGAAATGCTGGGCCAAGGGTTGGATGCGGCGCTATTGCTCTAAAAAAATAATTTAATAAATTAGAATATATTATAAATTAAAAGCCCAACCTCAAAGAAGAAGTTGGGCTTAACTCATATATTACTTATTATCAGGAGGCAAGAATTCATCCTTTGACCGATTGATACTATTTCATTAGCACAAACTTCTTCGTCTGGACAAAGTTCCCGGCTTTAATTCTATAGAAATAAACTCCGCTGGCTAATTTATTTGCATTGAATTCATAATTATAAACGCCTGCCGTTTGCTCTTTGTTAACCAATGTTTCTACTTTATTACCCAAAAGATCATAAATATTTAATTCTACTTCAGAAGTTTTGGGAATTGAGTACTGGATAATAGTAGACGGGTTAAATGGATTGGGATAGTTCTGCATCAGAGCAAAGCTAGTTGGGATTAAATTGGGATCTTTCTTAACATCTGTTAATGTTGTATCGAATCCGATAGCTCCCATCTGTGCTTTGGTCAATGGAGTAGCAAAGAACATTTGGTGACCATCCCATGTGTCCTTCCCAATCTTAGACCAATTTTTTGAAGGTCCGGCTGGATCACTCGTGTTACCGTTATAAGTAATAAAATCCATTTTCCAGGATGTTTTGTAATCAGCCGGCATTGGAATAACTCCTTTTTCCCATGTTAATGTACTGTCTGTTTCATTCCATGTTGCAAATTGAAGTATGCCATCAGCGTTGTAATCTTCAATTGCTTCATTTTGTCCACCAAAGTTTTCATGACAATCAGTGCACGTTCTAGCTCCATCCTTTGTGATTGAATGTGATGTAAACGGTCCAAAAGCAACAAATGCATCGCCGTTATTCGAGAGTGATTGGAAACTCATTGGATAGACTTTGCCGTCTTTTTCTCTATTTGCTAAAATTACAAACCCAGTTAGTGGCTTATATGCACGTTTTATATGAGCTTCATTAACACTTTCAAAGTGACAATTATAACATGACAAAACTGTCTGTGCATGGCATGCGGTACAGTGAAGTTTGCCGTTATGGGGATCATTATTTGCATGATCGGCTGGAAGTGATCCAGCTGGATGACAACCATCATTTGCACAATCCGCAGTAATTACCTGTGGATCAAGCATACTGTTCGATTCAGTTCCATCTCCATGCATATCAACATCTTTATGACAATCCCAGCATTTCATACCTGCATCTCTATGTACATCGCTTATGTGTAATTTATTAGCTTCTGTCGCTTGTCTGCTATGGCAGCTATAGCACTGACTTACTTGAAGAGAATCCGTATTAAATGCAGAGTTTGACGGGTGGCAATCACTGCATGTAGGAGAATATGTTGCAGCATCATTTGGATTTCCGTCGGCATCTGTTGCTCCATGGCATTCTCTACAGCCTAAATTCTCAATTGGTACATTCGTAAAATTCTCAAATCCACCATTTGCCTTACCGTACCAATATTCTTTACCTGATCTGGTTCCATGTTGACTTAAAGCAAAATTATCTGCAATTGTTCCAACATTTATTTTTAGCGCCATCATCTGTGTCGATGTAAGAGGCGTAGCGAACATCATCTGAGATTTATCAGGTAAATCCTTATTAACTTTAGACCAATTTTTGGAAGGAACTAATGGGTCATCAGTATTACCGTTATATGTAATGAAATCCATTTTTAATGTTGTTTCATAATCTGGAGGAATTGGAACTATTCCATGTTTCCAGCTTAATGTGCTGTCGGCGTCATTCCAAGTTGAAAATTGAATTTGACCAGTATTGAAATACTCTTGTACATTTGCATTTCCGTGGCAATCTTCACAATCCCTACCTGCACCAATAGTATGTGATGAACCGGGACCTATTGCGTTAAATGTTGTATCTTTATATTCTACTGATTGAAAAGTAGCTGAATGTACTTTTCCGTTTCTGTTAACTAACATAACAAAATCACTCAAAACTTTATAAGCTCTTTTTAGATGGCTTTCAGTCTGGCTTTCAAAATGGCAGTTATAGCATGCTGCTACTGATGTTACATGACATGCAGTACAGTCTAATTTCCCATTGTGGGGATCATATTGACTATGGTCTGGCATTGGGGGAGTTGAGTTCTCATCAATATGACAATCTGTGCATTGTGCTTTAACTGCACCATCGTCAAATAATGATATGTACTCAGTTCCGTCACCATGAATTTCTTCAGATTTATGGCAGTCCCAACAGACCATTCCTGCATCTCTGTGAACATCCGGTAATTGTAATTTCATCGCCACCGTTTGCTGTCTTCCATGGCATGAATAACATTGAGTAACTTTGAGAGAATCTGGATTAAAGTTTGAATTGGATGGGTGACAATCCGTGCATCCTGGTTGATAATCATCGCCATTTGAGACTCCGTCAGCATTAGTAGGTCCGTGGCATTGTTGACAGCCGAGCGTATCGATTGGAATATTTATTAATGATTCCAATCCGCCATTAGCTTGGCTGTACCAAGTTGCTTTACCGTTCCTAGTATTGTGCAGACTAGTACTAAAATTTGCTTGTGCAAATACAGAGGAGGTGCAACATAATAATGCAACCAGCATTAGTATTAGTTTGATTTGCTTCATAACATACCTCATAATTTAGTTTGTTATTTGAATAATATTAACTCTATTAAATCCCATTTGTTAACAAGGATAATGGTTAATGCCTTTTATATTTCGTTTTTTAGTGTTAGATAATTTTGCTAAAATAGAAATTACGAGCTTATTATCTGATTTAATTTCTAAAGTCTTTTTGAAATAGCTGATAGATTTATCTATATCACAGTAAAGCCATAAAACACTTAAAGCCAGCAAGTAATCAAAACTTTTAATTGCTTGATCGTATTTTGCTTCTAGATTATCTGCTAACTCATGACAAGGGGAGTCATCCAGTATTGGATCAGTATTCAGAATGAACTCTAAATCTTTGTCAATCAATTTATTTAGTAATTCAGCAGCTTTTTCTATTTTCCCGACTTGCGTATAGCAAATAATGGTTTTTTTAATGATTCCTTTATTGCTTTTACCCTCGTGTGCACACTTCTCAAATTCAGCGAGTGCAGCATCATATTTTCTGGCCATGAAATATTGATTTCCAAGCATTTCACTCATAATAATACTTGTATTCAACAACCTTGCCATTTAAAAAAATGAATAAAAAAGGGCTTTTTTTTAGCTGATTTGAAACAATTTGTTTTAATTTTCGAAGGATTTTGACGTGAAATTAATTAGCTTTATATATAACAATAAGTTACGAAAATGAAACGTATTGTTTCGCGCATGAAATGATTGGAACAGTTTATTTTTCGATTATATGATGTTCTTTCAATTTTCTCCAAAGAGTAGTTCTTCCAATTCCAAGTTCTTTAGCTGATTTACTTTTATTCCAGCGGTGTTTTTCTAAAGTTCTAATTAGTCTTTCCTTTTCGGGGTCGTTAAATAAAAAATTGTTCTTGTTAACTTTTTTATTATTAACTCGTTCTTTTAATAAAACCGGTAATTTAGTAATCGTAATTTTCCCATTATTTGGTGTTCTAACAAATGAATACTCAATTACATTTTCTAATTCTCTTACATTTCCTCGCCACTCATAATTCATGATAATATCCATAGCTTTGTCATCAATTTCAGGGATATTTTTTTTATACATTAACGAAAATTTGTTTAGAAAATAATTTGTTAGTGGAGCAACATCGCACATTCTATCACGTAAGGGCGGTACATAAATTGGTAATACACTTAGTCGGTAATATAGATCTTCTCTAAACGTCCCTTTAGCAAGAGCAGCTTCAATATCTCTATTAGTAGCTGCAATTATTCGCACATCGACTTTTCGTGTGATGGATTCCCCAACTCTTTCAAAAGTTCCTTCTTGCAGAACCCTTAAAAGTTGTAATTGCATTTGAAGTGGCATTTCGGCAACTTCATCAAGAAATATAGTACCCCCGTCTGCTAGTTCAAATCTACCTATGCGGTCTTTTACTGCATCGGTAAAAGCACCTTTAACGTGACCAAATAATTCGCTTGCCAAAAGATTTTCCGGGAAAACCGAACAATTTATTTTTACAAATGGTTTGTCTTTTCTGTTGCTTGTTGCTTGAACCGCGTTGGCAATCATTTCTTTACCAGTACCTGATTCTCCGTGGATAAAAACCGGAGCGTCTGAGTCGGCAACTTCATTGATTAAATTATATATTTCTTGCATTTGTTTATCATGACCGATTATCCCATGAAATTGTGAATCTTTAACCAATTGTTTTTTAATTTTTTCGAATTCAGAAATATCCCGAAAAGAAATAACTCCGCCTGTAGGTTCTTTATTTCCATTATACAATACTGCAGCGCTTAATTTAATCGGCTTAGAAATACCGGTCGGGCAATGGATTTCAGATTCGAAATCGTAAAGGTTTTTTTTAGAATTTAGTAAAATTGCTATAGGGCAGTCTGTGTAGCAGACTTTTGAATTGAAAACATTTTTGCAGAATTGCCCTACAACTTCGTTTCGGTTTAATCCCGTTATTCTTTCTGCGGACTTATTAAAAAAGTTTACTCTAAAACTTTTATCAACAGTAAAAACGCCTTCCCCAAGTGAATCTAATATATCATTTGTTAGGTGCTTATTAAACGGCATGTTTTATTCTGTTTCAATTGTTGAAACGATCTAAAACAATTATAAAAAAAAATAGATAAAAAAACAAGAATATCTTTTTTAAATTTATGACAAAGTCAAATCAATAGAATTTGATTTGACTTCAAAATTCTTAGTTTCCGAATACGTTAATCTTACCGTTAATGTGTTTTGTGCTATCGATAATAGTTCCATCAGCGCCAACAACACCGGAATGGCAGCCGGCACAAGTTGTAGCATCGGGGTCATTCCCGGCATTCTGATGTCCGATTGGTGGTAAAGAATGACAAGTACCACATTCTGCTTGAGTATCGTCCAGCTTATTCCATTGTGGTTGGAAATTATTACCTACAATTAAGGAATCTGTATATAAAAAAGCAAAAGAAGAAGAATCTTTTAAAAATTTAAAATTTCCATGGCAATAAACATTTGAACATTTTTTAGTCTCAAAATTATAATTTGGATCTGCTCCTTGGTTTTTTGCTAAATCACCAAAAGTTAACGTAGCGTGAGTCGCCCCGGGAATTATATGGCCCGGATCATCCACTTTATTGGGAACAACATGGCACTGCGCACAATTAACGTTTGCAGTTAAATCATTTTCATAAAGATGTGATACATGCGCTCCTGCGGCTGAATTGTCTTCACTCAAGACAGTTCTTGGTGGAGCAAGTCTTGTGCTGTCAGTTAAAAGTCCATCGTTAAAATCACCATGACAAGTATTGCATGCTTCTGGTCCGGCTTCGCTTACATGACAAGTTTTGCAACTAACAGTTGTTATCCCACCGTTAAAATCGTTGGCATGACATGATTGGCATAATTTCAAGTTCCAATTATTATCTTTAAAAGAATTTGCATGAAAATTTGCAGAACCTTCAGTTCCCCAACCTGTTGGGTGAACTTTTGGTGATTCGTTTTCAACAATTTCATCTGTTAAATCTGAACACGAGAAAAAAAACAATAGTGAAAAGATTAAGGATGCAAATATTATAAATTTCAATTTCATATTATTTACCCAATATTAATCCGGTTTAGAAGTATGACAATATCCACAAAATCCCACACCGGGAGTATGCGTATTTGTGTGGCAATTGAAGCAAACAGCACCGTCGTCATTATGCCAGTCGCCGTGATTATCCTTCATAAAACCAGCAGGATGAGTCTGCGGATTAGTTCCTCTAATTCCATCTGAATCGTTATGGCACAATATACAGTTAGGATCACTGCCTTGAATATCATGGCATGCAGCACAGCTTTCAATATCTTTCTGAGCCAATTGAGCATGGAGTCCGCCTCCGCTTCCAACGCCAATAGTAGTAAAATTCGGTTTTGTATGAGAAAATGGAACTACTCCGCTTAAAGCATAATCACCTTGTCCGGAAGCATTATGGCATTTTGAGCAAAATGTTTCTGTCTGATGGCAAGTTTGACATTGATCTTTGTGAAGTTTCGCATCTATCCCATGATTATATATATAGTTTAGGTCATGCTTAAATGTTAACTGCTGTTGCCTAACGTCATCCTTAAATTTAAATGGAGAATAAGGCGTATAAAAATCACTTGAAGTATTAGATTCATTTATGCCTACTGTTGCCGCGTGACAATTTTCACAAAAATTATTTGTATGGCAGACTTGACATTTTTCAGCATTACTTTCAGCTTCTAATTTATGTACTCTCGTAAAATCGGCTACTTTATGATCATCAGGAATAAGATTGGCTGTTGAGACGTGGCAATTGCTGCATTCTATAGGTGCAGGCCCTTCAGTGGTATGACATGTTGTACAATTATTCATTTCTGGTAATGCTGTCGGTACATCTTGAGCATAATCAGCTTTATCCAATCCTTTATGACAATCTGTACATTTTAACTTCTGGTCTTCAAGATGAAATTTATGATTAAATTTTATCTCACTTTTTGCCTCGTCTGGAAAAGGTTCTTGTATATCTTTGTAATGACATAGTTTGCAGTTATCTTCGTCTTCAACATCGTGGCAATCCGCACAATTATCCATTGTTGGTAGTAAGCTTTTACTCATATCGGTCGCCTCTGGCACCGCAGTATGACAATCGCTGCATTCAACATCATTCCCAAGATGGAATTGATGACTAAATTTAATTATTTGTTTGTGTTTTTGCGGAACAGCATCGTTACTGAATTTAAAAGCAGTAAGTCCCATACTAATTGCAATAACGGAAAAAACCGTAATGTATAAATGTTTTGTTCTCATATTATAATAAACTTAAATTGTTATTAAACCAGAAATTAACCTTAAATAAAACACGGAAGTCATTATTATAAATTTTATTATTCATGTACTGTCCTTGAACATCAAACGACCAAAATTTATGAGGTCTATAATTAATGCCGGCAAGTATAGTGGTTAAAGTATTACTTGGTGCATCTTGTTCAAGTTTGTAACTTGTGAAAGAAACTCCAAGAGAAGGTGTTATTAGTCCATCTAAAAAACTTTTAGCAGTATAAACGGAAACTGCATCCAATTCACCTGCATATCCGAATGTTTTACGATAACTCAGACTTCCGAGATTGGTAGTGGCGCCAATCGTTAATCGCTGAGAAGAATCGTCTCGATAAGTAACATTACCAAATCTTCCAAATACAGAAACAGACTTTGATATTTTATAATCGGCACCTCCTTCAATTTCACTGGTGTTGCCGTAATTAAAAACTGAAAAAATGGAGTTATATCGAACCCGTGGTTCTCTGTAATTGTAATAGAGACTCAAACCAAGCTTTTTTATTTTTCTGTAAGATGCCATGGCTTCAAATTTTGACGTCGATAACATATTCAGGTCATAATCATATTTTGCAGAGAGATTGATTTCATCTCGCAGGTTATAATAAACTTTACCATATAAAAATTCATACTGCTTAGAATTTTGCTGAATCAAGACTTGTATGGGGTTTAAATTTGCATCTAATCTAGTAGTAAAATAGTTAACTGATTTAAAATTTTTGTTTATGTAACCGCCAATAAATTTTAAATTGTTAATGGCAGTAATTTCAAATTTCCCGTTCAATATATAATCGTTAGCCCAATCATCTGTTAATGCAAGTTTTTGATAAGCCGGAACATTACCTCCGTAAAAACCGGTTATCTTAACTCCTTTGAATTTTAGGTCTAAATTCACACCGTCAAATACTCCGCTGCCAACACCGTTAAACTGAGACTGCCGTCCTATCTTTACCGTAGCTACTTTTGCTATTTTTCTTATAGTAAGGAAAAGATTATAAAATCTTAATCTCGGGTCTTGGTCAAGTTTTCCAACAATATTTGTTTCAAAATTTAGCCTTGTTCTTAAACTTACATTTCCTTTGTTAACATTTAACGAAATAGTTTGAAAAGAACGGAGATAGTTTTTAGAAAAGTTTTGCGAATCGAATCTCTTAAAACTATAAACAGAGGAAGAAATTCTTCCATTAATATTTTGACCTAAAGAAACAGTTGTTAATACAGCAACAAAAACAAAGAAAAATAGTTTTTTCATTTTTTATCCGTTATTTCTTTTTTCTATGTGGAATTTCATGCTCTATTTTTGCCCACATTTCTTTGAAATTAAATCCAGAGAAGGTAGGACTTTCCGGATTGTGACAAGTTCTACAAAATTCTTCAGTATTCTCAAAAACGTTTACCAGACCATTTTTCATTGCAAGTTTTCTGTTCTTCATAATCTTTATAGTTTTATAATCTCCACCTGCACCATGGCAAGTCTCGCATTGTACACCATCCTCAACCTTGAATTTTGGTCCGATGGATTTTGCATCAACTTCTAAGCCGCTAGTGTGACAAGATAAACAATGCTTTGATTCCACCGCTTTATCTCCAAATCCCATTTCTTTAGAATACTTATTGGCCTTTGGTGTTTTAAGTACTTCATATGCTTGTGCGTGAATACTTTCTTTCCATATTTTATATTGCTTACCTTGTTTTGCAGATTTGTGGCATTTGCCGCAAACTTTTGTGCCGACATACTTATGTATAACTAATTTTTGAGCGGAAAGTGAGAGAAAAGAGCTGATAACAAATAGGGAAAGAAAAAACGAAAAAGTTAATAATTTTCTAAACATGGTTCCTCCTATTTGAAATTTAATTAAATAAAAGGGAAAAACAAAAACAGTAAAAATTAAATAATAAAGTAAATATTTAAAGCAAAAACCATATATTGTGAAACTTTATATTCCACAATATATGGTAATTAGAATTTTATTTTTTCTTTGGTACTGGATGTTCAATTTTAGCCCAATATTTTTTAAAGTTGAACTCTTTGAAAGTTGGACTCTTTTTATTATGGCATGTGACACACAATTCGCTTCCAGGATCAGTATACATTTTAAGACCGTTTTTCACAGCTTTATCCTGATTTTTCATTATTTTTTTGGATTTATAATCAGAACCTGGTCCGTGGCATGTTTCGCATTGTACACCGTTTTCAATTTTGAATCTTTTTCCAATTAAAGAAGCTTTTACATTATAAGTCGGTGCATGGCACTCTAAGCATTCCGGAGTATCGACGGCTTTTGTTTTGAATCCTTTATCGGCGGCTATTTTATCGGCTTTTTTTGTTTGTAGAGTTTTGTAAGCTTGTGCGTGTTTTGTTTTTTCCCATATTTTGTATTGTTTACCTATCTTTTTAGATTTGTGGCACATACCGCACTTTTTAGCTCCAACATATTTATGAGCTTTTTTCTGAGCAGATATATTATTCATTGAAATTGCAAACAAAAAAATGAAAAAAGCAAAACTTAAAATTTTTAAAGTTTTCATTTTTCTCCTCTATTTATTTTATAAGACATATAACTCTTTATTTCTGTTTATAATATACAAGATTATTACCTTTTTGACAATTTTAATGAAAATATTTGTAAAAAATTAAAATTATTTCATAATTATATACATTTTGACTTTTTGCTTGTTTTAATTGAAAATTTTTCTATAAAAAATGAAGTGTATTTTTGATTAAGAATTTATTTACAAGCTAGTTTTCTGCTTGTAAACTCTTTAATTGTAGCTGTTAGTTTGTTATTTGTTTTTACTACCATTTAAAGATATTAAAATAAGCGTGAATTGCAGGAACTATGAAATATTAAAATTACTGTATGAAAAATGGCATTTAGTTGGTTGAAAAAAACTAATATTTTAATTATTTCAGTGAAATTTGGGATAATATTAACTTAAAATAAACCATGCTCTTTTTTTTGTGAGCTTCGTCAAGATTAGGTTCTGAATTTTCTATACTTTGGCGTTGTATATAAAAATATTATATACATGTTGTATATTTTGTACAGCCAAATTGAACTGAAAAAATGAATAAAAAAATTTTACTTGTCGGAATATTTGAAAACAATAACTTACTTCAAAACCTTGAAGAGTTCGGATTTGATATACTTACGAATATTGAAACGGGTGAAGATGCGTTAAAACTAGCGCTTCAGAATAAACCGGATCTTGCAATTGTAAGCAATCAGCTTTTGGGAAGGTTGGATAATTTTGTAACAGCCGATCTTTTATATGATGTATATAATATTCCGGTTATTCTTCAGGTAGAAGCGTTTGACGAACAATTTGTAAATAGGGCTAAAGTTAGTTTAATAAATGAATATCTACCTGCGGATTGTAATCAGGAACTGCTCCAATTTACCATAACAAAAACTTTTTTGAATCATGATAAAAATAAAAAGTTAAAAGACGAAGCTGCTGTTTATAAAAATATTATAGATTCTTCGCCGGAAATTATTTTCAAATTAAGTAAGGATTTCAAAATCCGGTTTGCAAGTAGACCCGTTAAAAGTACTCTTGGTTATAATTATAGCGATCTTATTGATCACAGTATATTTGAATATATCGATCCCGAAGACAAAAACAAAATAATTGATCTTTATGCAAGCCAAACTCGGAATGAATTATCGCCAATTCCAATTGATTTAAGAATTAAAGACAAGAAAAATCAATTTGTATTGCTTTCAGGTACGGCAAAGTTTGCTAATTTAGCAGGTAATCAATCGGAGCTAATTTTAAGTTTATCAAAAGCCGGGGAAAAAAAGTTTGAACTTCCTTCCTACAAACCGGATGAAGTTTATTTTACACAGATTTTGGAATATGCACCTTATGGAATTGCTATAATTTCTGATCAGGAATTTAAGTTTATTAATCCTGAGTTTACTGCAATAACCGGATATACGCTTAATGATATTAAAGTTTTAGATGACTGGTTTAACTTAGCATTTCGTGATGACAGCTATAGGCAAGTTGTTAAAGAAATGTGGAACACCGATTTTGATCTGAAAAGAGTAGTGAGAACTTTAAGTATACAGTGCAAAAACGGTGAAGTTAAGCAGCTTGATTTTAGACCAAACAGAATTGCCAATAATAAACTTGTAATTTCCATAATTGATGTTACCGAGCAAAGAAGAACCCAGGAAGCGCTGAATAATTATTTGGAAGAAATTAAGGAAAGTAAGTCCAAGATAGAAAAGAAAAACGCAGAGCTTAATAATCTTAATAAAGCTCTAAAAGAATCGGAACAAAAGTTAAAAGAACTAAATGAGGACAAAGATAAATTCTTTTCAATTTTAGCGCATGATCTTCGCACACCATTTAATGCATTGCTTGGGCTCTCTGAATTTGTAATTCAGGAATATGATGAATTGACAAGTGACGAGGTAATAAAAATAGTTAAAGATATCAACAGCGCCGGACAGAATTTATTTAGACTTCTGGAAAATTTGTTGAGCTGGTCGCGACTAACTTCGGGAAGAGCGGATTTTAATCCAGAAAAAGTCGATTTATATGTTATTGCCCTTCAGGCTGTTATGTTATTGAAACAAACAGCAGAAAAAAAAGAAATTGATCTGTTGAATTTAGTTCCCAAGAATTCACTTGCTTTTATCGATGAAACGATGATAGAATCCGTAATAGAAAATCTTGTGACTAATGCGATTAAGTTTACTCCACGTAAAGGGTCAATTAAAATTTCTTCTAAAGAGTTAGCAGATGCATATCAAATTAGTATTAGCGATACCGGTGTTGGAATTAGCGAAGAGAACTTGCAGAAATTATTCAGAATGGATATTCATTTTACCGAATACGGAACGGAGAGAGAAAAGGGCAGCGGTCTGGGCTTGCTTTTATGTAAAGAGCATGTACAGAAAAACGGCGGTAAAATTTGGGTTGAGAGTGAGGAAGGTAAAGGTTCAACTTTTTATTTCACCGTTCCAAAAGCTAAGTTAAATAAATAGCACGCAGATGATATTTAATTATAAAGAAAAACGTTGGAAGAAAAAGTTCTTTGTTCGCAGTGCTTGGTTGAACTAGAAAATCAGAAAAAAAAGATCGCTGAACAAGCATGAAATAATAAATAAGCCTTTCCTGTAAATTTCCTGAATTCTAAATTGTTCATTCTCCATTGTTTTTGTTATAGTTTACTCTAATCCTGAAAATTTGTAGTTTCCATTTTAATTTTTAAATTACTTACGATGCGATGAATAATAAAAAACAAAATATCAGCAAACTTCGTGAACAAATAAATAATATCGATCAGGAATTAGTAAAGCTGCTGGCTGAGCGAAGGAAGCTGAGCAAGGACGTTGTTATTGTAAAAGATAAAGATGGTAAACCTATTCGAGATCAGAAAAGGGAAACCGAATTGTTGAATAAAATAATTTCAATCGGTAAAAAACATAATTTGGATTCTCATTTTCTCACAAAGATCTTTTACGAAATTATTGATGATTCGGTCCGGCTGCAGCAGAAGTATTTACAAAATTATAAGCCAGAAAACGAAGCCGGAATTTTGAGAATTGCGATTCAGGGAATTGAAGGGTCCTATAGTCATTTAGCCTCGACGCAATTTTTTGCTCATAACGAAGAGGAGTTAATATTTCTTAATAAAGAAACTTTTGATGAAGTTGTTAACGCTGTTGAAAAAGGTGAAGCTGATTATGCGGTTTTACCAATTGAAAATACTACTTCCGGCGGAATTAACGAGGTTTACGATTTATTATTGCACACAACTTTATCAATTGTAGGCGAGGAGAAATTTCAAGTAAAGCATTGTT
Organism: uncultured bacterium; assembly: GCA_965554225.1. Lineage (GTDB taxonomy): Bacteria > Bacteroidota > Ignavibacteria > Ignavibacteriales > Melioribacteraceae > BMS3ABIN04. The sequence continues at coordinate 13,373 of CBEVZC010000045.1, forward strand.
TAATCGGGATGGAAAACTCTTCCGTTTCTAAGTTGACAAAAATATTTACGCACTATCAAGGAGCTTCACAATGCAGTAAATTCCTTTCATCGTTACCGCATTGCGAGATTAGTTTTTATTCCGATACTGCTATGTCTGCCCGGAAAATTGTTGAGGAGAATAATCCGGTATACGGAGCAATTGCCAGCGAGGAAGCGGCGAATTTATTTAATGTTAAAATATTAAAAAGGGATATTGCAAATCAATCGGAGAATTATACAAGGTTTTTAATCTGTTCGCGTAAACCGAAAGATGTAGATTTAAGAATTCCGGCAAAAACTTCTTTGGTAATGGCAACTTCTCACACTCCGGGTTCATTGGTCGATGCTTTATCGGTATTTCAAAAGTATCATGTAAATATGACTAAATTAGAATCCCGCCCTATTTTGGGTAATCCTTGGGAAGAAATGTTTTATATGGATTTTGAAGGGAATACGGTTGATCCGGTTATTAGGAAGTTATTCGATGAGCTTGGGAAGTACACGCGTTTTTTGAAAATATTAGGTACTTATCCTTCAAAGGATATTGTGAAAACAAAACTTAATGTTTCGCATAGTTCAATGAAAACTGATGAGGATATTGAAAAAGAAAAACCGGCTCTTAATAGAAAGAATATACCCCAAAAGGAAAAGAGTTATAAATTAGCTAGTCGAGATTATAAAACTGAAGACACAATTATAAAAGTAAGAGATATTGTTATAGGCGGAGATAATTTTATTGTAATTGCAGGACCATGTTCGGTTGAATCGCATGAACAAATATTTTCATGTGCTAATGAAGCTAAAGAACATGGCGCTCAAATACTTAGAGGCGGATGTTTTAAACCGCGTACATCGCCTTATAGTTTTCAAGGTTTGGGATTTGAAGGATTGAACGAGCTGGAAGCTGCAGGCAAAATTTACGATCTTCCTATTATTACCGAAGTGCTGGCTCCCGACCAAGTTGAAGCAGTTGCCAGGCAGGCGGATATTTTACAGGTTGGCGCAAGAAACATGCAGAATTTCTCTTTGCTGAAGGCTGTCGGAAGATGCCACAGACCGGTAATGCTGAAAAGAGGGATGATGTCATCGTTGGATGAGTTGTTAAACGCAGCAGAATATATTCTTTCGCAAGGGAACCGGCAAGTACTTTTATGCGAAAGGGGAATAAGAACTTTTGAAACCGCCACTCGTAACACGCTCGATTTAAGCGCAATTCCGATTTTAAAAGAACTTACGCATTTACCTATTATTGTTGATCCTTCGCATGCAATAGGACAACGCGATAAAGTAATCCCGTTAGCTAAAGCCGCAAAGGTTGTTGGTGCACATGGAATAATGGTTGAATTTCATCCCGAGCCGGAAAAAGCATTAAGCGATCCTGATCAAGCTTTAAGGTTTGAGCAGTTTGAAGAAATGATGAGAGATTTAAGTAAGATATAATTTCACATAAAGCTAAGTCCATCAAAGTAACTTAGTTTATGCCAAACATGGTTGTTAAATATGAGCCTATTTATTTTAGAGAACAATGAACATGAAATTTAATACATTCCTTCCCAATTTAGCAACACTGCAAGGGCTAAGGATTGTTCTCAATTTCCAGCTTTCAAGCATTGTACTGCTGCTTTTAGTCTATATTTTGTTCCCGTTATTTGTTCTACTAATAATTGCGGCGGCAATATTATTTATACCGTATATGTTACTGGCTTTATTTAATGAAAAGAAATACGGATGGATTATATTTTTCTGTGTAATGGTGCTGATACCGTTATTTTCGACTTTAATATTTGTAAATAATCAAAATATTATCTATGGTTTATTAGCGGTTTCGCTGGGTCTATTTTATTTATATTGTTTTATCTTAAGGTTTACAGTTAATGACTGGATAAGGGAAAGGAATTGGAAGAAGCATAGAGAGCATCTAAAATTAGATGATGAAATGTACAAGGATGTTTCCTAATTTATGCTAGTGCAACAGCTAAGTCCATTCTATAGACTAAGGTGCTCAAAAGAACTTGGCTTATAAAACAAAACTGTAACGCGCTTGAAAATAAAAATTAAAATAACTGGCTGTGCTATTTGTGAATGTATTTCCAAATTCAGTGCCTAATCCCAACGTAAACCCTTTCCGGTCAAAATCCCAAAGGTGAACTCCGGTTAAAATATTTCCCGCAATTCCAAAATCCCATGCATCAACGTCGCTGAAGGTACGGTCGTTTAGCAACACAAAACCTAAACCTTCCTCAAGAAAGAAATTATCAGACAGGGGCTGTTCAATAAATCCTAAAAAATTAAATGCCTTAATAAACGGATAATAACGGTCTGTTCTGTTTTGCGGTAAGAAGTACTCTACTTTACGGGCAAATAAAAAATTCAATCTAAAAGTAAAGCCCTTAAGAAACGCAGGTTTATAACCAAACAAAATATTACCGGATAAAGAAGTTATTGACGGTGAATTGCCTTTAATGGATCCGATGCCCAATCCGGCTCCAATTTCCATATTTGCGGTTTGCGCATAGGAAGATAGACTTATAAAAAAGAATGATAAACTAAAAAATATAATTTTGATTTTCGTCATTATATTAAATTCTCAAATCTAAATTCTAAACCTTCAATTTAAATATTTTGATCATAAACTTCTTCACTCTCTCCGTATCAACTTCATTTTTCCAGAATCCTTCCTGCTTAAAATATGAACCTATAATAAAACCGTCGGCTATTTTATAATACATTTCAATGTTTTCCAAAGTAACACCGGAGCCAACAAGAACAGGAAGTTTTACATATTCTTTAACAGATTTTATTTCATCAATATCAGCTTCTTCACCGGTTGATTTGCCGGTTAATATAAGTCCGTCGCTCATAAAAAAATCTGCTGTTTTTGCAGTTTCAACTAAACTGACATCCGAAGTGATTGAGTGTGAACTATGCTTCTTTTTGATATCCGTAAATACGGCAATATTCTCGGCGCCTATCATTTTTCTGTATCTAAGCAGCTCGCCTGCATTAGATTCAATAATTCCTTCATCTGCAACGTGTGCAAATACAAATCCCTCTGCACGAATAAAATCAAGTCCGGCTGCATTTGCCGAAGCAAGAGCTTCTTTATTTGCACCGGCTAATATTTGAATTCCCGTTGGTAAACCTGTCAGATTTTTTATTTCATAACCAACTATACTCATTAAAGATGTAATTTCCGGTCCTACATGATTTTTCAAGTAAGGGACATCGTGCATATTTTCAATCATAATCGAATCGATGCCGGTATCTTTATAAATTTGAGCTTCCTTTTTTGCCTTTTTGATAATAGAGTTCACATCACCCTTATAGTTCGGAGTTCCAGGAAGGGCTTCGATGTGTATCATACCGATTATTGGTTTTTCAATATTAAATATTTTTTTCAGCATGAGATATACCAAAAGTTTTAATTATTCCTCAGGACCAGGAGTTACAGCCCAAAGAATTAAATAAACTAAAATTCCCGGGAAAGCAGCGCTTAAAATAGATAGAAGTACATATCCTATTCTTACAATAGTCGGGTCCCAGCCGAGCCATTCTGCAATACCGCCGCATACACCGCCGATCATTGCATTTTTAGATCTTTTTAATGTAGCCATAATTAATAAGTAAATTAAATAATATTATAGCAAATTTAATGTAACCAATATCCAACGGCAACACCAATAAAAGTAGCTGTTGCATAACCCAATGTGCCGCACAAGATTGCAGGAATTACAAGTGATTCCCATTTCCGTGCGACAGCCATCGCGGCTGCTGTTGTTGGTCCTCCCATATTCGCGTTTGAAGCTATTACAATTTCTGCAAGATCGATATTAAAAAGTTTACTGGCTGTTAAAATAAAAAGCAAATGAATAAATAAAATCAATGCTGCAAAAACAAATAAAATTGCTCCGACTTTAATAACTATGATTATATTAGCACTGGCTCCAATAGCCGCAAAAAAAACCTGCATTAGTAAAACTCCAATCTGATCAGCGCCGTTAATTGAAGTCATCTGTTTGGGGAAAGCCGTTGCAAGAATTACAACGATCAAAGTAATAATAAGTATTCCGCTCCCTTTAATTGCTATTAAATCCTGAAGAGCGAATCCAACGGCACAAACCGAGAGTCCGATTGCAAGCGCTTTCCCAATATCCATTATATTAAGCTTTTGAGCTTGGTGGTTGTTCTCGAATACCGTTTGATCTATATTTAAAGCTGCTTCATCGTGTTTTGTGCTAAAATGTTTTTTTAGAAATTTTACGGATGGCAAAGCAAATAAAATTATAAAATAGATTGTCATCATAAGATTATCTGCGGCAACTCCGGCAGCTAGTAAATCACTCGATTTTAGTTGTAAAGCTTCGGCGCTTGCAACATAATTCATAGATCCGCCAATGTAAGTAGAACAAAATATTCCCGCCAGTTTCCAGCCTTCTTTTCCTAATGGAATTAGATTGAATGCAACGATTGTTCCCAATATGGTTCCTATCGCTCCAAAAATGTAAGCAATTAGGGTTGGACCGGATTCCTTAATTATTTTTCTCAAATCGGCTCTGAAAAGAAGAAGTGGAATTGCAAGCGGAACAAGATAAGACCAAACAATATCATAAGACGGAGCGGCAGAAGGAATAATTGAAAGATTAGACAAAACAAACGCAGCCAAAATTGATACTACAACTGCAGAAAGCTTTGCGCCAATTCTTGTTTTCTCAGCCCATAGTCCAAATACGGCTACGGAAAATAAAACAGCGAAGAGTGTCCAATGCTGCCCTGCCGAAATTAGCGGATGATCAAACAATATTTACCTCTTTAATAATGAATAGCTAACCAAATTGTCTTTTCCGTTTCCGAAGTTTTCTCTACACGATGCTTTTTATGACTTGGTATTATAATATAATCGCCCTCATTCATTTTTACTTGTTCATCGTTTTCAAAAAGTAATTCTGCACTTCCTTTTAACAGCAAAACAAATTCGTTTTGTCCTTGGTCGTACCAAAAGTTTGGCGGTGAAGATTGACCATGGGAAATGATTTTTTCAATTTTTATATTCGAATTTTCAGCAATTACTTGTATAATTTCATCTCGCAGATTTTCCGGTAAATCTTTATATATATTTTTGCTAATTAGTTTCATACAGCCAATATTGAAAATAAATTCTAATAATCAACTATAACAATTCTTAACTCATCGGCATAGTTTGCTTCTTCTAAAACTTCACTAACTTCAAATGGATTTTGCGGATCGGAAATGTGCTTAATAAAATTATCATAACCTGCTAATACACGGTACATTATCTTCTTGTGAATTGTTTGACCTCCCGTTGCAGCGGCTTGCTTATTGTAAAAAATCACAATCTTTAGGGGAATTTCTCTCTCAAGAATTTCAATCAGCGACATATGACCCGCGGCGAGGAATCCGAAATCTCCGGTTAATGCCCAAGCATCTTTATACCCGGCTTTGTAAGCTCCTATTGCCAGCGGAATACTTCCGCCTAAATGAGTGATGAGGTCAATACTATCATAAGGAGGAAAAGCAAAACAGCTGGATACGCTGGTATCTCCCGTTACAACAGAACCTCTAACGGATTTAAATGCTTCGAAAAATTTCACGTATTTATTTGCAGATTCCAAATATCTCTGCGGAAAATCTTTCGGATAAACCGGAATTTGCGGTGTTTTAATATTGGAAAATTCGCCCATTATTTTTTTCGCGGTAAAAACTTTATATTGGTAATCGGCTAACAAGGGGTGAATAACATTGCCGAGTAGGTCTCTTTTAAATTTAAAATACTTATTTAGGTTCTCATGTCGTTCAAAATTTGTTTCCTTTTTAATATCAGCAGAATTAATAAGTAAAGCATAAGGCATTTTCCGCTGTTCGGATTCGCGGTAGCAGCTTATTATATCATCATAAATTGTTTCTACTTTCCCTAGTTTAGTGGGGAAATGCATTCCTCTCAAAATAGGAATTAATTCCATTATATTATCTGAATGTTCGCCTGTAAAATCTTCAAAAATAATGCTGACGAAACCGGCTTTAACATTAGTATACAAAGAATCTATCGCACTGTTGCCTGCTTTAACAAAGCCGTGTGCTTTCATTAAAACCGCAGACCGTTTACCGACCATGCTTGCTCCATGAGCAATGGAGAAGGCGACTTCTTCATGAAACGATATTACCGAACGTTTCATTTTTGCTTTACAATAACTTTGAAATGCTTCGCTAACTCCGTATCCAGGAACATTCGTTGCTATCTCAACCCCTAAATCCGTTAACGCGAAACCAATTGCATCCGCTACTGCTGCTTTCATAATATTGTTTCTCCCCAACTTTTATGTTTATTTTATAGGATTTACAAGTGCCCTAAAATCTTTTCCAGTAGGATTTTGAAATATACTTAATTCAAATTCAGTAACCACCGCAAATATATGATCAAAAATATCTGCTTGTATATCTTCGTATCTAACCCACGCTGTGGTATTTGCAAAAACGTAAATCTCAATCGGAATTCCGTTTGGTCCCGGTGTTAACTGTCTTACTAAAAATGTAAAACCTTTATTGATATCTTCTCTGTTTTTTAGATAAGCTTTTAAATATTCTCGGAAAGTACCAATATTAGTCAGTCTTCTTCCGTTTATAACTGAAGAAGTGTCTACATTACGTTCTTTGTTATATTTCTCAATTTCAACTTCTTTCTTCTCAATATAATTTTTAATCAATTCAAAATGTTTATATTTGGCCAGCATGTCTTCGGTACAGAACTTAACACTTGAAAGATCGATAAAAATAGAACGTTTTATTCTCCTACCTCCAGCTTGCTGCATTCCGCGCCAGTTCTTAAAACCGCTGTCAATTAATTTGTAGGTTGGAATTACAACAATTGTTTTATCAAAGTTCTGGACTTTAATTGTATGTAAAGCGACGTCTGTAACATCACCGTCGGCGCCAAACTGCGGAGCTTCAATCCAATCGCCAATTCTTATTAAATCGTATGCGGAAATATGAACGCTGGCAACCAAAGATAAAATAGTATCTTTAAAAATTAAAAGGAGAATAGCGGTTAAAGCGCCCACACCTGTTAATATTGTCCATGGTTTTTGACCGGTTAGCAGTCCGATTATTGTTATTCCGCCTAATATGTAAATTATGATTTTTACTACTTGTAAATATCCTTTAATTGGCTTTCTATCGTATCGTTTAGACTTTTCATAAAGTTCGTTGAATGCATCGAGAATAGTTGCGAAGACAATAATAATTAGCATAACCACAAGCGAGTTAAGAATATTTAGAACCAAAGTGCTAATTTCCGGAACTAAGTATATAAATTGGTAAATAACTATTAGCGGAGCTAAATAAGAAATTTTACTTAGAAGATTTTCATTTAGAATAATATCATCAATTTGAGTCTTGGTTTTTCTTACGACGGAGGAAACAGCTCTAACTAAAATTTTCTTTGTTATCCAATACACGATGTAAGCAAGAATAACTATCCCAAGGAAGATCAGGGTATTATAAATAAACGGATAATTTTCCAACCAAGATTTAATAATATCAAAAATCATTTTTAATTATTTCCTTTTATGATCCTAAATGTTAAATATTTGATTCCGCTAATTTAAGTAAAGCTTTACCCGAAAGTCGATGAATTACCCACTCATCGTGGTTTTCGGCGCCGAGCCTTTTATAAAACCTCAACGCCGGCTCGTTCCAATCTAAAACCGCCCATTCAAATCTTCCGCAGCCCCTTTCCACAGCCAGTTTTGCTAAATAGATCAGCATTGTTTTCCCAAACCCGTTCCCTCTAAATTCCGGTAAAACAAATAAGTCCTCTAAATATAGTCCCGGTTTCCCTAAAAATGTAGAAAAATTATGAAAATACAGCGCAAAACAAACAGGCTCGTTTTTAAAATATCCGATTGAACATTCGGCTGCTGCATTTGAGTCGAATAAAGATTCTGCTAGTAATTCTTCGGTGGCAGTAACTTGGTGAGATAATTTTTCGTAATCGGCTAACTTTTTGATAAATGTTAAAATTGTAGCAACATCTTTTTCTTCGGCTTTTTTGATAACAAAATTTTTCATGCATCATCTATATTTAATTAACATAATCAACTTGGTAAATTTACAATATTTTTGTTGATAAATGTGAAATTATGATTCCCTAACGTCCGGAATTAAGTATATTTGGCTTTTCAAATTATAAAAAATCGACTTTGTGGAAACAGTTATAAAGAATAAGTATGCAAAAGCATATTTAGCTTGGGCAACTATTTGTATTGTATGGGGAACTACTTATCTTGCAATACGAATTGGTGTGGCGGATATGCCTCCGATGTTATTTGCGGGAAGCCGATGGATAATTGCCGGACCGTTATTTTACTTAATTCTTCGTCTTAAAGGTGTTGCGCCTCCTCCTAAAAGTGAATTAAAAAGTATAGCAATTGTAGGAATTAGTCTGCTGGGGATTGCAAACGGTTTAGTTGTTGTTGGCGAGCAATGGATCCCAAGCGGTCTTACAGCGCTTTTAATAACCACCTTGCCTTTTTGGATTATTGGTCTGGAATCGATGTTGCCGCGAGGACCGAAATTAAATTTTAAAATAGTGTCTGGAATTATCATAGGATTTATAGGAGTAACAATAATATTTTCCGGTGACATAATTGAAATATTTGATTCGAATAATTTGATAGGTACTGCAGCAATGCTTTCGGCGGTTATCTTTTGGTCGCTCGGTACAATCTATTCCAAGCGAAATAAAATTGAAACTTACCCTTTAATGAGTGCGGCTGTACAAATGATAATTGCGGGAATATTTCAATTGCTGCTGAGTTTTATAATCGGGGAAAGATTTTATTTCGGAGGCGATTACCAAAGTGTACTTGCAATTTTGTATTTAGTCGTTCCTTATGAACAAGTAAATCCGAGATAAAGATAGTCATTAATGA
>CBEVZC010000046.1:0-21171 GCA_965554225.1 uncultured bacterium
AAGAGTTTTATAAAAACTTTCCACATCTTTTTCTTTAAGTCCTTTGTATAGATCATATGAATTTAGATCCGGGAAATCATTATTTAAATATTCTATACTTTCTTTATTAATCAAATTATCTATATTAAGATTATTATAATATTTATCAATTTCGTACAGCGGTATTTGATAGTTCCCGCTTAACTTTTCTTCCCATAATTGCGAAGCTAATTTTTCATCCAAATTGTTGTTAGTATAAAGAACATTCTCCAACTCATCAAAAGTAATATAATTGTTATTTGAAGAAGTTTTTATCCCGTTAGAAATAAAAATGATAACGACAATAATAGCTGTAAGTACCGGAACAGCAAGAACTATTTTCTTTTTATAAAACGGGATTATATCTTTTTCTAATCTTGTTCTAACTTTCGGCAATAAGTTAATAAAATAATCTTCTTCTATTGAAATACTTTCATCAAAAGAAAATCCTTCTAATTTAGCTTTAAATTCGTCATATTCTTGCTTTAACTCTGATAAATTATTTAATTCTCCTTCAAAATTTTGCTTTTCTTCCCGGTTCATTTGATCCGATAAATAATTTAGTATTTTCTCTCTATTATTTTTCATGATAATTTGCTAAAATTTTTTTTAAGGCTAAGTGATAATTTGCTTTCAAAGCTCCTATACTTTTACTCGTAATTTTTGAAATTTCCTCGTAGGATAATTCGTCAAATCTTCTAAAAATAAAAACTTCTCTCTGCTTAACAGGGAGTTTCTTTAATTGTAAATTTAATAAATCTAATTCCTCTTTATCCTCTATCGATTTTACGATATCAAAATTATCGCTAACATTTTTATAAGATTCGTTATCTAACGAAAACATCCTTTTCAGGTTTTTCTTTTTTATTGCATTCAAGCAACGCGTTGATGTAATTCTATATATCCATGTAAATAAAGACGAATTAAACTTAAATGTATTTAGTTTTTTATAAAGAACTATTAATACATCTTGAGTAATTTCATCGGCGTCCATATGGTTTCCCAGCATTCTACGCGCATGCCAATATATTTTTTTTTGGTATTTATGCACAATTTTGTTGAATGCTTCTTCATGCCCGCCTAAGAACTCTTTTACTAATATAAAGTCGCTGTCTTCTATCATATATTTTATCAGTTCAATAATTTAGACAATTTCTCACCTAAAATGGTTTAATGTGCAAATCGATTAAACCAATTTAATCATTCGGTTGTCCAATAGTAAAATTCACAGAAAACTAACAATAATGCAAGGAGTAAAATATGAAGAAATTATCAATTTTCGTTGTAGTGCTTTTAGTAAGTGCACTAAGTTTTTCCAATATTACCGCACAACCGTTTATGCATAAAATGGGTCCGAAATTTGAACGCGGTAGATTTATGAATGAACTTAACCTAACGGATGCACAACAGAAAAAAGTTAACCAATTGCGTTTTGATAATCAGCAAAAAGCTATTGACTTAAAAGCTCAAATTGAGAAAAAGAGATTAGCAATAAGAGAAATGATGGTTAACAATGATGTAGACGGCAATAAACTTTTAACCCTTACAAATAGTGTTTCCGATTTACAAAGCAAAATGAAATCCTCAAAAGTTAAAATGTGGCTTAATGTATACAATATTTTAAATAAAGACCAACAAAAATTATGGACAAAGCATTTTAGTGCAATGGGAAATAGAATGAGCAGAGGTTTTCATAAAAATTTTATGGGGAGAAGAGGATTTAAAGGTATGGAAAAATTTAAGATGTTCATGAAAGACAGAGATGATGATTAGATCATATTCATAAAGCCGGAAATTTTAGGAGAGGATTTATTTACTTAGATTCTCTCCTTTTTTAATCTTCGGAACCTTTAAATTTTAATTTTTCAATAGCATTCATATATCTCACGTAACCTTTGGGCATACTGTTTTTACGTTGCTTTAGTTTTATCTCGGCAACTTTATCGGTTCTGAACGGCTCTCCCTCTTTGTCAACAAAAAAGTTACTGATAATTGAAAAAATTTCATCATAACCTTTAATCGACATGAAATCCATATCGTAAAGCTGATCAAAAAAGTAAATTAAATCTGATTGAGTTCCCTGCCATACAATTTTTTTATTTTCTTCTTTTAATTTTCTAATAGAAGTATGACTGGAACTTACAATCTGTCTTTCTTTTTCCTGATCCACGTTTTTATTTAAGTCTACATTTTCCATTTTGTTCTTTATCTTTTTATTTGTAGAATTTTTAGCTTTTTCTGTTTCTAAATTTTTATATATCTCGTGTTCAATTTTTTCAGCTGATTTCACATCTCTTTTTTCAGTTAAATATTTTATTTCCGCATCAATTATTCTACTTAATTTTTTATACTCAATTACTTCTTTTTTAACATGTCTCAGCAAAAGAGATTCACCCGGGAATCTCGATTCACCTCCGTTTGAGTTATAATAATTCAAAATCTTTTTTAGAAATTCTTTTAACTCCGGACAATTATCCTCTATAAAAATATTATCAAGTGAATATTTTCTTAACGGAAGATATTTTCTTCCGCTAAAACATTGTATTACTCTATTTATCTCAATTTTTACATGATAGAGATAGCTTATTTTTTCTTCGGGCGTTTTGAATAAGTCAAGCGTAAAACGAATTTTACTTAAATTAAACGATCCGTAAAGTAATTGACTCATCAGCGCCTTACTTTCATATTTTAAACAGACTTATTTTTTAGCTTAGTTTTTTTTAATATGAGCAGACTAAGTCATATCAATTATCGAGGATATAAAAGAAAAGTTTATAAAGAAATTGGAAAGAATTCCGGCGGTTTGATGTTGGAATTACTATTCCGGACTCCGGTTGTATAATCACTTAAATCAAAACTCTTCGATTTCTACTTGTTAACTGTTGATAATCAATAAATAATTACCAAATGTTAATCGTTATTATGTAGAAAATAAATAACACAAATTAAAACGGATTTTCACGGATACAAAATAAATTTTTAATCGTGTTTATTTTAAGCTGTAGAGTTAGAATTAAAGGAAAATTTATTTGGGTGATGATGTTTGGTTCAAACTTATTTAATTCTAAATATTTGAACTTTAAATCTCAATTATTCATAGATCGCCTTTAATAGGTCTTAGAACAACCTCTTCGGGAACCACAGAATTGTTTGAATTGCAGAGGGAAAATATTAAAGCTGCAATATCTTCCGGAAGCATCATTCTTTTTCCAAATTGTTCCAGCATTTCGTCCGGCCAAATGGCTGTTTTGGTCGCACCCGGGAAAATATTTATAATTCTAATATTGTATTTTCTCACTTCCTCCCGAAGAATATTCATATACATTTCCAAGCCGGCTTTTGATGCAGAATATACACTGCTCTGTGTAAATATTTTCTTTGATGCAACTGATAAAATATTAATAATCGTACCCTTTTTCTTTTTTATCATTTCGGATAGAACAAGTTTGGTAGCAAATATTGCTCCCATTAAATTTACTTTTACTATCTGTTCAATATTTTCAAAACTTTCGTCTTCCGCCGGGTTAAATGAAGTAACGCCGGCATTATTTACTAACGTTTCAATAAAATAATTTTGTGAAGATTTAATTAGTTTCTTTTCCATCAAATTACTTTTAGAAACATCAAGCGGAAGCAGAATAAAATAATTACCTAATTCATCAAGGCTTTCTTTAAGATCTAAAAGGGCTTGCTTATTTCTAGCCGAAGCAATAACGGTTTTCTTTTGTTTGCAAAATTCAACTGCAACCGCTTTACCAATACCCGAGCTTGCACCGGTTACCCAAATTGCACTTGTCTTTTTAATCATTTAAGTCTCTGATGAGAAATTAAATCCAAAAATTCCGCTCTGGTACGCGAATCTTCTTTAAATACTCCGTGAACAGCGCTGGTAATTGAAAATGAGTTTTGCTTTTCAACACCACGCATCATCATACACATGTGGTAACCTTCGGCAACAACCGCAACTCCTGTAGGACTTAAATACTTATCGATTGTATCCGCTATCTGCTGAGTCATTCTTTCTTGAACTTGCAATCTCCTGGCAAACACATCTACAATTCTTGGTATTTTACTAAGACCGACAATTTTACCATTCGGAATATAAGCTACATGAACCTTGCCGTAAAACGGGATCATGTGATGTTCGCAAAGACTATAAAAGTCTATATCTTTTACAATAACCATCTCGTCATATTTTTCATCAAATATAGCACCGTTTAAAATTTTATCTATATTTTTATGATAACCTTGAGTTAAAAACTCATAAGCTTTTGCTACTCGATGAGGTGTTTTAACTAATCCTTGCCTCGAAGGATCTTCGCCAATTTCAACTAAAATTGATTCAACATTTTTTTCAATTTTTTCCAAATTCATTTTTACTATCCTTTATATTCAAAATAATTGTTTTCCGTCTCATAAATTTTTATTGAGAAAAGTTTACCGTTGGGTATTTTATCAAAAATTTGCTCCCAAAATGCAACTGCAATATTTTCTGCAGTCGGAATAATTCCCTTAAAAAAATCAACGTCCAGATTTAAATGCTTATGATCAACTTTTTCAATTATGTATTTTCGAATAATCCACTTTAATAATTTAGTATCAATAACGTAACCGGTTTCGGGATCAATATTTCCTGCAACAGTTACCTCTAACACATAATTATGTCCGTGTCCGTATAAATTATTGCACTTTCCAAAAATCTCTTTGTTCTTCTCATCCGTCCAATTCTCATTGTGTAATCGATGAGATGCGCTAAAAACTTCTCTGCGTGTTACGTAAATCATTAATTATTTACCTTTTATTTTTGCTTAAGATTAGTTTAATTTGTTGTAAATGCTTCCAAAACTTCATCAATATGACCCTTTACTTTAACCTTAGGAAATATCTTAACTATTTTGGCCTCTTCATCAATTAATACAGTTGTTCTTTCAACGCCCATATACTTTCTTCCGTACATACTTTTTTCTTTCCAGACTCCGTATTTTTCGAGTACTTTTTTTGTTTCGTCACTTAACAAAAGAAAAGGAAGTTCATATTTTTCTGCAAATTTTTTATGCCTTTCAGGAGAGTCCGGACTAATACCAATTATTTCCGCATTAAGTTTTTCAAATTCCGGGAAAGAATCTCTAAAATCGCAAGCCTCTTTTGTGCAGCCCGGTGTCATATCTTTGGGGTAAAAATATAATACAACTTTTCTACCGGCAAAATCTTTAAGCGAATACATTTTCCCCGATTTATCCGGTAATGTAAAGGCAGGCGCTTTTTTATTTTCTTGAATCAATTTGGACTCCAATATAGTTTTAGACAATTATGAAAATTCAATATTATTACAATCTCATCTCAACTATTTTAACTTTCTCCCTAATCTAACCGTTACTTGAAATTCAATTTCATTTTCCTGCGTAACTCTACCGCGATGTTCTAGAACTTCAAACCAAGATACTCGTTTTTCTTCGTTTGCCTCATTAACAACAGATTTTATTGCATCGGAAATACTTTCTTTGGAAATGCCTACTCTATCTATAATCTCAAATGACTTTGACATGAGAACTCCTTTTTATTTTTTTATATTATTAGTTTATTTATTCAGTAAATTTAACAAAAGATATATAAATAGTCAGAAAGAATGAAAAATAAATTAGTACAAATTGTCTTTGATTATTCAGCTAAGTTTAAGTACTTTTAAATAAAAAATTAGCCGGTAAATTTGGACAAAAACAGTGCACACGAAAAATTTAAAACCTTTCTAAAAAAAGGTAACCACCGCATAACATCCGAGCGATTTGAAGTTCTCGATTTTGCATTAGATTACAAAGGACATTTTGGAGCTGATGATTTATATGTTGCGATGAAGAATAAGAACTCCAATATTTCACGAGCAACAATCTATAACACATTAGAATTACTTGCAAAATGCCACTTGCTTGCCAAAAGAAATTTTGGCGACGGCAAAACAAGATACGAATCCAGTTTTAACAGAAAAAATCATGATCATTTAATTTGTATTACATGCGGTGAAATAAAAGAATTTACAAATCCAAAAATCCAAGAAATTGTTGATGAAATCTGTGAAGAATTAGGTTATGAGCAGGTTGGGTATTCATTCAATATTTTTGGAAAATGTAAAGATCAGGAGAACTGCATTCATTCGAAAAACGAAAAAACCGGTAAATCTTAATCATCTACTTTTGAAAGTTATTAAATGAAAAAGAAATTTATACAAAAGTACCCTCTGGTTTGGAGTAAAAATGATTTTTTTATTAAAATTTATTGTTCAATCCCCAACATTGCGACAGGAATAATTTTAACGACTGATAACTCGACCTTTGTGATTGATCCGGGAGATGGGATATTGCGGGATTTAAATAAAGAAAAATCCGCAGCCGAAATTTTAGAAATATCCGATATTTTTATCAGTCATGGGCATCACGATCATATTGGTGGTGTATGGTCGCTGCTTACCTACCTTTCAGTAATGAAGAAGAAAACCAATTTAAATATTTATTATCCTAAGGGCTGCGTGGAAATCGAAAGTATTTACAATGCTTTTATACAAGTGTATGCACATGAATTAACCTACAAAATTATATTGCATACAATTGAAAACAGTAGAACCTTTACTCGGAAAAACATCAAAATAAAACCATTTAAAGTGAACCATCGCGAACCTTCCGATAACGGAAACTCTACAGTTGAAGTACCTTCACTTGGATTTAAGTTTACATATAACGGAAAATCAATTTGTTACGGGGGTGATACGGCTTATTGCGATTCTCTTGTTAAAATGGCCAAAGACTCAGATCTTGCAATAATTGAAGCCGGTGCGGAAGACGAGCACTCAACCGAACTTCACATGACAAGAAGTCAAGCAATGTCCATTGGCGAAACAGCAAAAGAATATTTCCTTGTGCATGTACCGGAATAATAAAACGAATTTAGTATGAAATTATTTCTCGCGATTTAGTTAAAGTTAATTATTAAAAATTTAACTAGAATTAAAACAGCTAAATTTTAAATCCCACATAAATCCTAATTTGGAATAACAGTTTATATAACAGTGCGGCGTGGTCGGTTTAAAGTTGAATTAACAATTTGCTTGCCCGTTTACTTTGAAGTAGCTAATTGCGAGTTACTTTTATTATCAAATTTAATTTTGTTTAATTTTTCCATCCATTCGTTTTTAACTTTTTCGAAATCAGCAAAGTTTTCTTTCTTAACAGGATGAGAAGGAGGAAATTTTTGAACAAGATAGTTTACTAATGTTCCGTTTTTCCAAAACCTAAAATCTAAATGTGGACCTGTTGAAAGCCCGGATCTTCCAACATAACCAACTACCTGACCTTGAATAACTCTTGCACCTTTTTTTATCCCCTTCCCATATCTCGAAAGATGAAGATAACCCGATGAATAAACGCTATTATGCCTAACTTTTACAAATCTACCGGCTTGACCTTTATATCTTACATCAATTACAACCCCGTCTCCAACGGCTTGCACAGGAGTTCCAACAGCTGCGGCATAATCTATTCCTCTGTGTGCTCGGTATATTCTTAATATTGGATGAAACCGATGTAATGAATATCTCGAACTTATTCTTTTATATTTTAATGGTGCTTTTAGAAATTTCTTTTGCAAACTATGCCCGTTTTCATCAAAGTATTCCGTTTTACTATCTTCTACAAACTTAAATGCATAATACTTATTATTCTTATGAATAAATTCAGCTGCTAAAATTTTGCCGATTCCTACAAATTTATTGTCCACATATTTTTCATTAAAGATTACTTTGAACCTATCACTTTTTTGAACTGTGTAAAAATCTATTGCCCATGCAAATACATCGGCTAATTTTATAGCCAGTACCGGATTTAGGTTTTCTTCGGTAAGGGTTAAGTAAAGCGAGGAATTTATACTTCCTTTTGCTTCTCTTTGCTTTATTTGAACATCTTTTTTTCCAATACGGATTTGGATCGATTTAGTAAACTCAATTACGATATAATTAATTTTATCCTTTTCGTAAACGAAATATTTAAGTGCCTTTAAGGAATCGTTACTTATATAGACATCATAAAAATTACCTGCACGTATGTTTCTTACATTAAATTTTGGCTTTGCGGAGGCTGCAATTTCGGATATTGTTTTATACTTTATATCATATTTTAGTAGAATATCGGCAAGCGTTTCATTTCTCTTAACTTTTGACGTAGTAACGATGAACGAGTCTTTCCAGATCCCGAATTCATCAAAACGCTTGGTAGTATCAACAGAACTTATGGTTTGATTTGTTTCCGTTTGAGGGGAACAATAAAAAATGAATACCCATAAACTTATTAAAGATAAAACTATTGAAAACTTTCGAGGCAGCAATGGGAATCCGTAATTAAATATTATTTAATTTATTAATAACTTTGGAGCAACTTATTTATAATATCCACACTAGTCAAGCCTTCGGCTTCCGCATTAAAACTAGGAATAATTCTATGGCGTAAAACCGGAATAAGAGCGGCTTTAACATCGTCAATATTAGGAGTATACCTTCCCTCAATAATTGCTTTTGTTTTGGCAGCTAAAATTAAGTATTGAGACGCTCGTGGTCCCGCGCCCCAACTTACTAATTCATCAACATCTATTTTTTTTACCCCATTACCCGGACGAGTAATTTTTACAAAATCCACTGCAAATTTAATAACATTATCCGCAACCGGTACGCGTCTTACTAAATTTTGATACTGTATAAGTTTTTCTATACTAACTACTTTGCTGAGCTTTATATTATTCTCAACAGTAGTAGAGCGCACAATTTCTATTTCTTCATTCGACGAAGGATAATCCAGCCAAAGGTTAAACATAAACCTATCAAGTTGTGCTTCAGGCAAAGGATATGTTCCTTCCTGTTCAATTGGATTTTGCGTGGCAAGTACAAAGAACGGTTCCGGTAAAATATAAGGTATACCTGCAGCCGTAACTTTGTGTTCCTGCATTGCTTCCAAAAGAGCCGATTGTGTTTTAGGTGGAGTTCTGTTAATTTCGTCAGCTAAAATTATATTGGCAAAAACAGGACCTTTTACAAATCTAAATGATCTTTTTTTACTTAATTGGTCTTCTTCAATTATTTCTGTACCGGTAATATCGCTGGGCATTAAATCCGGCGTGAATTGTACTCTACTGAATGATAAATCCAAAACTTCGGCGAGCGTTTTAACTAGAAGTGTTTTAGCTAAACCGGGTACACCAATCAATAAGCAATGACCTCCGGCGAGCAAACTAATCATTAAGTTGTTTATTATTTCCTGCTGACCGACAATAATTTTGCTAACTTCATTTTTTATAGCTTTAACCGAGCTATTTAAATCATTAACTAAATTTACGTCATTTTCATTCGAAGAAAGATCTGTCAAAATTATTCCTTAAGTTCTTATTTTCCAATATATTTTCTTTTTTAACTCGGTTATCCATTCATTAAACATTGTTTCCCGTTTTTTGAATTCAGCTAATTTTTTAATTTCATCATAGTCTGTTACAATATTTGGTTTATGTGCGGGAATATGCGCAAGCAGCTTAATTATATGAAAACCATATTCGTCCGCTCCAAGATTAAGTCTTTTAGGAAAACTTATTTCCCCAACTTTTAACTTATAAATTTGATCCAGCATCGATTTTTCTAACTGACTCGCTTCGAATCTTCCCAGAACTCCACCCTTTGAAGCCGTTTGTTTATCATCGCTATACTTTTCTGCATAGTATGCAAGTGTATTTTTCTTCTGTACAATACTATCACGTATGTCAGATAATAGCTCTATCGCTTTTAATTCCGATTGTGAATCGTTTTTAGGTTTAATAAGTATATGTCTTGTATGAATTGATTCGCCTCTTCGTTCCAAAAGTTGTATGATATGAAACCCGACCGGTGATTCAATAACTCCTGATATCTCACCTTTTTTTAATGCGAATGCAGCAGCTTCAAATTCGGGATAAAAAACTCCGCGTTTAACAAAACCTAAGTCACCACCGTCTTTAGCACTGCCCGGATCATCGGAATACTTTTTGGCAAGTTCGGCAAAATCTGCTCCTTTTTTTAACGAATCCAACAAACTTTCAGCAAACTTTTTAGCTTTCTCTTTTAGTCGAGCACTCGATTTAGGGTTTATAAAAATATGAGCTATTTTGAATTTTTCAGGTATTTGTCCGAGCGAGTCCTTATTCTCCTCATAAAACTTAACCACTTCCCTTCGTGATATATCTATTTTACCAAATTTTTTAGCTTTTAGTTTTTCCGACATTAAGTTTTTTCTTGTATTGTCGCGCATTTCTCTTTTAATACGCTCAACACTCATGCCGTAAGCTTTTTCAAGTTTTTCTTGCGAACCATATTGCTGAGTATAATAATTTATTAAATTGTTAATCTGCGCTTTTACTTCTTCGTCGCTAACTTCTATTGAATCTAAAACAGCTTCCGAATATAAAAGCTTATCTTCAATCATTTTATTAAGAATTGTCTTTCTTAATTTGGGGTTATCAGGGTTTAAGTGTCTCTGAGCAGCAAATATATCAGTTTGAAAATCCAACTCGGATTTTAGAATAATTTCATCTCCAACAACAGCAACTATTTTATCTAAGACTTCCTGCCCAAGAAGTATAGTATTGAATGCGATAATTATTAAAATTATAATGTTCTTCATTATTTTTCTCTTGTTAAATGGACGTTAAATTCATCATAAAGATTTTCGATGAATTGATTATTAGCAATTTTACGGTGAATAATTTTTAATCTTTCTGCAATTCGATCTTCAATATAACGAAGCGGCAAAATGTTATCGGTTTTAATTTTATCAATTAGTTGAACAACGGTAAAGACACCAGGTTCCATCTCTAAAACAACACTTACCTGCCCGGGAGCTAATCCATTAAGAACTCTGGTTAATTTAACAGGCTGGATTTCATACTTATACAATAATTTTTGCTTAAAATTATCAATTACTTCTGTTGTTTTATTAATATTTGAAATAGCATACTGCCATTTTTTTTCAATCACGTTTTTCCTAAACAATATTGCTTTATTCTGATCCTTGAATTGAATTTCATTCAGCACAAAGGCATTTTCCACAGCTTTAAATTCATCTTTTTTCTTATTGTAATATATTTTTATTTCGGCTTTTGTAGGTAAATATTTGTCTGTTGCTGCAAAATTACTCAACAACATTGATCCGGCTAATTTTTTCTTCGATTTACTTAATATATTTTGATAAATGGAATCCTCAACTATACCTTCTTTTATAGCTTTTTGATATAGAACCTCAGTCTCTATCCAACTTCTAATAAATTCTTCTTTATATTTTTTTCCAAAACTTTCCGATTTTAGTTCTTTATCTAATTCCTTTTGAGTTAGAATTGAAGTACCGACTCGTGCAATTTCCTTGCTGACCGGAGCTTCCTTTTTACACGAAGATAAAAAAAACACTGCAAAAAGTATCAGCAAAAAATTAACAATCTTATTTATACGCTTCTTTAAGCTTACCATAAAAATATTCTGGATGATAAATTTTCTTTAAACTTTCTATGTATTTATTTTCCAACTGTTTGCTTGCGACCTCTTGATAATCGCTTGCTGCCTCGGCTTTTGCTTCTTCATAAGTTTTCGGACGAGCTTTCACTCGTTTATTTAATTTTACAATTGACCAGCCGCCGGAACTTTTAAACGGTTTTGAAAACTCGCCAATTATTTCCAAAGAAGCCGCTTTTAACGCCATTGGATTTTTTGTTATCTCCATTAATCCGAATCTGCCTTTCTTTAATTTATATCCTTTTCGTTCTGTATATTTAGCTGCAAGTGAATCAAAGTCAGCTCCATTCTTTAGTGTTTTATAGTATTTATTTATCAGCGAATCACTTCGTGAGTAAATTTCACTAAAATCAACTTTTTCCGGCCAATAATATTTTGCTTTATGATTAATATAATAATTGTGTATATCCGTCGTATCTATTTTTAATTTATTCCAAACCTCTTCCTCTTGCAATTTGAAAATATAAAGTCCGTTTCTATATTCTTTCATTAAGTCTGCAAATTCAGGGTCCGTCTTTTCTAAATGAGCAATTTTATTATCCATAAATAAATCGTCGCTATATTTTTTGATAACTTCTTCCAAATTATTTTTACTGATCACCTTCTTTTCAAAAGACGGATAGTCGGTAATATGATTAAATAAGCTATCGCAAATTATTTTATGTCCTTTGTAAGAAAAAACGACACTATCTTTTATTGCCTCTCTAAATTTACTTTTAAAATATGAATCAATTGGAGCGGATTTACCAACTTTAGCAATAAAACTTAACGCAGATTCATTTATTCTTCTATTATATTCTTTGGCTAACTTTCCTTTTAACCTTCTAAAATCTCTATCATATCTGGCTTTTTTATACATTTTCTTTAAATCTTCTTTCACAGATTCAAACGAAGGATACGGTTTAACAGCTGTAACTTTAATAATATGATAACCATATTTTGTTTTTACAATATTTGATACTTCACCAACCTTTAGGTTAAATGCCGCAAAATCAAATTCTTTAGGCATTCTCCTTCTTTTAATATATCCCAAGTCACCGTTTTTAGCCTTGCTTCTGGCATCATCAGAATATTTTTTAACTAAATCTTCAAACGATTCACCTTTGTCTAATTTCTCTTTAATTTTTTTTATTAACGCGTAAGAAGAATCTGGGTTTTTATGAGCTTGGTTACTTTTAGCGGAAATGAATAAATGACTTACTCTAATTTCAGGTTTACGTATGCGCTTATCGGTAACTTTAATAACATGATAGCCGAAACGAGTTCTAACCGGCATTGGATAAACCGAATCAACTTTTGTTGCATAAGCTGCATCCTCAAAATTAGGAACAACAAGACCGGCAGTTATATAGTAAATATCTCCACCCATTTTTCCCGTAACTTTATCATCAGAATATTTCCGGGCCATTTCTTCATAACTTTTCCCATGCTTAATAGAATCGATAATAGCCTCGGCTTTCTTTTTGGCTACTTCTGCGCTTACAGTATCCGGTCTGAATAAAATATGACTTACTCTAAGCTCATATTTTCGTTTTTCATAGAGGTCCTTTATACCTTTTCCGACTAATTCTTTTTCCAAATAATAAGTCTTGCCAATTTCTTTTTCGTAGTTTGCCAACTCTTTATTTAAAGCCGAATCTTTTTCGAATCCTCTTAAATGCGCATCTCTAAGTTTCATTCTGAAATTAACAAACAAATCTAAAAACTTTTTATATTCATCAAACGAATCTTTTTTAGCATTTTCAACACCGCC
The DNA here is from genome assembly GCA_965554225.1 of uncultured bacterium. Taxonomy (GTDB): domain Bacteria; phylum Bacteroidota; class Ignavibacteria; order Ignavibacteriales; family Melioribacteraceae; genus BMS3ABIN04. Next base: position 13,332 of record CBEVZC010000046.1, read on the forward strand.
TACATTTTTGGCATATGCTTTTTCAAATTGCCCCATTGTTATATCCGTTTTATCAAAATCCGCCACAACAATTTTTGAATGTTCGGGAGTACAAGAATAGAATGTTATTGCAATTAAAGCTGAAATAATTAATAATATACGGGAATACATCAAAATCCTCCTAATTCATTAAAACTTAACCTTGAAGTTTACTTATAGGTTATTTGAAAATCAAGGTCTTAAATTTATATAGAGGAAAAGCAGAGTGCAGTTTTGTATTTGAGTCAAAAAAAAATGCAAATTTTGTGGTATACTTATAAATTTTTACTTTTTATATTTTAATCTATCGGAAGCTGAATTTCTTTCCCAAAACACTTCATCGTGATAACCTTGTATCACTTTATTATTTTCAGCTAATTCCAATCTCTTTTCCGTTAAGCAAGCATATTCACGATCAAGTTCAATACCAACATATTGTCTTTCTAATTTTTTAGCTACAACCGAAGTCGTTCCCGAACCGGCAAAAGGATCAAATATAATATCTCCTTTATTAGTACTTGCCAAAATTACTTTAGCTAAAAGTTTCTCCGGTTTTTGAGTTGGATGATCGGTATTTTCCGGCATTGACCAAAACGGTATGGAAATATCCGTCCAAATATTTGAAGGATAAGTTAGGCGGTAATCTCCCGACTTATCTTTTACCCAATCTTTCGGCTGACCGTTGTTTTTGTATGGAGCAAGAACTTTTCTTCTTAGTTTTACGGCTTCAACATTAAAAGTGTACTCGTCGGAGACCGTACAGAACCAAATATCTTCGGCATTGTTTTTCCAATTAGTTTTGGCTCCTCTACCTTTATCCCGTTCCCATGTAATTCTATTTCTTATTTTAAAATACTTACTTAATACAAGATGCACCGATGTTGATGAATTCCAGTCGCTGCAGAAATAAATTGTAGATGTAGGTTTTAATACTTTCTTTAAATCACCAAGAAAACTATCAATCCATTCAGTATATTCTTCAACAGATTTTCTACTGAACTTTCTTTTATTAAAGTACTTTGTCAAATTATATGGCGGATCAATAAAGAGAAGATCAACAAATTGTTCCGGTAAAAACTTTAGTATTTCAAATATATCGGAATTAAGTGTTTTGTTTAGAAGCTCGTTAATTCCGATAGGCGAATCTAAATTTACCAATTTTTTAGAAAGCCGCTTTTCTTCTTCCTTGGTTAAAACGATAGTTTGATTTCTAGGTGTTCTTTTTTTTTTATTCATACAAATTCGAATAAACAGACATATTGTTTTAAACTTACTTAAAATAATATTTATTTAATTATATTCAAAAGAATGGTTTATTTTACTTTGGAACCAATCTCAACCGAGTTATTAACTTCAACTATATTCAATTTCCCTTTACTATCTTCGGATGCCAGAATCATTCCTTGTGATTCCAATCCAAATAATTTTGCGGGCTTAAGATTTGCTACCAAAACTATTTTTTTACCAATTAAATTTTCAGGTTCATAAAACTTAGCTATTCCGGCAATTACTTGTCTTTTTTCGCTGCCTAAATTTACTTTCAATTTAAGTAATTTTTTGCTTTTAGGAATTCTTTCCGCTTCTAAGATTTCCGCTACTTTTAGACTAATTTTAGAGAAATCTTCATAAGTAATTTCCGTAATTTTTAAAACTGAGTCTTCCTCTGATTCTACCGGCAGACTGCTAATGTATTCATCTATTATTTTATCTTCAATTTTAGTAAACAAAATTTCAGGGTTATTTATTTCATGACCAACCTTAAGATTTTCCTCGCCGCTTTCGAACCACGAGGTTTTATCTGTATTAAGCATTTTAAATATTCTTTCCGAAGTGAACGGTATTACAGGATACAACATTTCCGCTAATGTGTATGCAATTTGCAGACTTATATTAATTGTAGTACCACACTTTTCTTTATCCGACTTTACCGTTTTCCATGGTTCGGAATCATTAAAATATTTATTAGCCGCTCTTGCCAAATTCATCATTTCCAAAGTTGCATCCTTAATTTTAAATCGTTCCAGCAAGCCGGATATTTTTTTCGGATAATCTTTTTTTAATTGCAGCATTTCTTCATCAATAGTTTCCGTTTTGGCTAGAGCAGGAACTTTCCCTTCAAAATGCTTATGTGCAAAGGTAAAAGTACGATTGATGAAATTTCCAAGTATATCGGCTAATTCATTATTGTTACGAGCTTGAAATTCTTTCCAGTAAAAATCGGTATCCTTATTTTCCGGTAAATTACTAGCCAATGTATATCTAAGTGGATCGGCAGGAAATAGTTTAAGGAAATCTACGACGTCAATTCCCCACCCTCTTGATTTGGAAAATTTTTTCCCTTCAAAATTCAAGAATTCGTTAGCCGGTACATTTTGCGGATAAACATATTTCGAATCATTACCGTCATTCCAGGCTTTTAGCATTGCAGGGAAAATGATTGTATGAAAAACAATATTATCTTTACCGATAAACGCGATATATTTTGTCTCCGGGTCTTGCCAATAGTCTTTCCAAAGATTTGGTTTGCCTAATTGGTTTGAAAGTTCTTTTGTTGCTGAAATGTAACCTAAAACAGCTTCGAACCAGACGTAAAGTACTTTGCCTTCGCTGTTGGGAAGTGGAACTTTTACTCCCCAATCCAAATCACGGGTAACCGCTCTATCTTTCAACCCGTCTTTAAACCAGCTTCTGCATTGCTGAACAACGTTATCTTTCCAATTATACTTTTTGTTATGTCCATCAACATATTCTTCCAACCAAGGTTGAAATTCACCCAGCGGAAAATACCAGTGCGATGTTTCTTTAAGCACAGGCGTACTTCCGGAAACTTTACTTTTCGGATTAATTAATTCGGTCGGCTCGTAAAGTGCACCGCAATTTTCGCATTCATCGCTTCGCGCTTCTTCATATCCGCACTTTGGACAAGTACCTTCAACATAACGGTCCGGCAAAAACATTTTGGCTTTTTCATCATAAAATTGAAGAGTCTTTTTCTCTTTAAGAATTTCTTGATCATGAAAACTTTTGAAAAACTCCTGCGCTGTTTTATGGTGAATAGGAAGACTGGTTCTAGAATAAATGTCAAAATCCATTCCGAAATCTTCGAAAGCTTTCTTATTTAAATTATGGAATCTATCAATTACTTCTTTCGGAGAAATTTTTTCTTTGTCGGCTGTAATTGTAATAGGCACTCCGTGTTCATCAGAACCGCAGACATAAATAATATCGTCGCCTTTTAATCTTTTGTATCTTACATAAATATCCGCGGGTAAATACGCGCCGCTCAGATGCCCCAAATGAATAGGACCGTTTGCGTAAGGCAGCGCTGAAGTTATTAGTACTTTTTCTTTTTTCAATCTTTTCACCGGAAATTAAATTTTGGAAAAATCAAATATAATAATATCCTCAGCATTTAGCGAAAAATTATTGTTAATCACATTAAATTGAACAACGAAAATCTATTCAAAGGTTATTGAGTGAAATCATAGGATGTTATTGTGTTGGAATTAAGGCTAACTTTATTAGCACTCATAATTGAAAGGTGATTTCTGTGTTTTACTACTATAAAATAATTTCCTTGAGGAACATTTAACGAAATAACTTTCGTTGTATCGTCATTCCTAACTAAATTTCCATCGTTACGCAGCAGCATACTTTTTGAATCAACAGCGCTGCCGTTTGCCGTTTCCCTAAGCTGAACTAATACCCAATCGACAATATCGTTAGAAATACTTTCAACACTTCTAATATTTTCCGGATATGGAGAAGTTAACGGAATAATTCCATTAAGATTTGTATTCATTAAGTTAGTCGAAGGGTTATAAGGTCCTTCTAAAAATATTTTTAAGGATAGAAGTACGGGTAAAGCAGTAATTTTGGTAACCGGTTCGTTATTAGCGATTTGCAATGCTGCGTGAACAATATTCCAACTTTGCAAATTTATTTCATCCAATGTTTTATTACCCATATCCCAAGTTAAACTATCCTCATTAACAAATTGAGAAAGTTTCAAGTTATCAACATCGCTTCCAATCAGTACTTCAGGATGATAAGAAAAAAATATTACTTTTCCGGTGCCATAATTAAATTTAATTACAGTCGGTTCATTTTCTCCTATTCGTGCTGCAGGAACAGTTCCTTTGGGAGCGACAGCAGTCGCCCAAATTTCATAGTTATCGGGAATTGAGGAGAAGTTAGTAAAAACAGGACCCCCGTAATAAAAAAAACGCGTTGAATCCGGTAACCCGATTAAATTCATTGTTGGATTAGCAGTATTTATATTTGCAATTTGAAAGCTCGCCGTATCGCCATTATCCCAAGGTGTCCATCCAAATGGACCTTTAGCAGAAGCATTGAGTAAATTTAGAGAATAGTCATACTCAATATAATCACTCTCTTGATTATAAATTCCACCACCTCCCGTAGCTGTTTGTGCCCAATCAACAATATCCGAAGCCCAATAAGCACCGGCACAAAATCCCACATAATTACCGCCGGAATTTATAAAGTTACGAATATTATTTTCACCGGTTACATTAACTGCTATTTCTCTGTTTAACGCCCAACCTCCCGGAGCAATTAAAGCTTTATATCTTCTATTGTTTCCGCTTCCCAATTCACCATTATTAATATCATTATGATCAATAACCTTATAAGACCAATTATAATTAAAGAAAAGCGCTTTTAAGGCTGTAACTTCTTCTTCCCAAACTCCGTCATCTTCATAACTCGGATCGTACAGGGCAAAATCCGCAACATAATTCTGCGAAAATGTTAGTCTGCAAAATAAAAACAAAAACAAAATCGTGCTATGTATTTTAATTAGTTTAATTGCTTTGCTCCACCTGTTCCGTAAAACTTATCGCTTCCGGTTGTAAAATCGTATAAAGTTGATGTTGAAGTATTGAGCGCAATTTTATTTGCACTCATAATTGTCAAATGATTTCTATTTTTTACTATAATATAATAATTTCCGGACATAGCATCCAATTTAATTTCGGTTGTTAATCCGTCATCAGCAACAATACTACCGTCTTTACGAAGCAATGCACTTCGTGAAGCTACAGCCGTATCATTTGGCGTAGTTCTAAGTTCTACCAAAACCCAGTCGACAATACCGGCAGGCATACTGCTAATGGTTCTTTTATTTTCGGGATATGGTGAAGTTAAAGGTATATTACTATTCAAATCGGTATTCATCTCCCCCAAAGAAGCATTGTAAGCTCCTTCAAGATAAATTTTTACTTGCACCAAAACGGATGGTATTTGATTCATAGCTGCAAGCGCATCAATTGTTCCCCAACCGTATAAATTATCCGGAGCAGCGGAATGGTCTGCCGTATTGCGTAAAATTGTTCTGATTTGTATTGGTGTTAGTGAATAATCCTTTTCCAGCATAAGAGCGGGAACGCCGGCAGCAAGAGGACAAGAAGCGGATGTACCGCTGAAACTTCTGTAACTCGTATTCGAACTGTTTGATGCTGCATAAGTACCGTCTCCCATTGCCATTAAATCAGGTTTAATTCTACCGTCGAAGGTAGGTCCAACGCTACTGAAACTTGCACGGATTTTACCGGAATTAACCGCTCCAATTGCAACCACGCTATCACCGTCTGCCGGCGCATTTAAGGTGTTGTGAGAAGAATTATTTCCGTTATTCCCCGCTGAATTAAATACAACTATTCCCTTTTTAACCGCTAAATCGGCAGCAATTGTAATAGCTGCAGTATTTCCGTCCATATCTTGATAAGTATATGAGGTATATCCCGTATCAAATGTTAAATAGCCGAGTGAAGTTGAAAACACATCCGCACCGATACTATCTGCCCATTCTGAAGCTGCGACCCAATTGTCTTCTTCAACCGGAGTTTCGGAAGTTGTGTTTTCTGTTTTTGCCAATAAATAGTCTGCGCCGAATGCTGTGCCAATTATCTGTCCTTCTTTAAAACCGCCGATAAGTGATAAAGTACTTGTTCCGTGCGAACCTTCACCTTGATCCGTACCGTTTTGAACATCAGGATCGTTATTCACAAAATCCCATGCTGCAATAATGTTTATATTTTTCAGAGCATCATGATTCAGATGATCGAATCCGGCATCCATTAAACAGATTAAAATTCCTTTTCCTGAATAACCTTGATCGTGAACTGCTACGGTATTGATAACTTCGTTCTGAGTTATGGAACTTCCGTAATTATAAGTGTGAGCTGCTGTTGACGTTAATGATGAAATTTGTCCGGTTTTCTGCTTTTCAACAGGTTGCGGCACTTTCCTTTTCTTATATTTTTTTACTTCGGTAATTTTTTTTACTACCGGTAGTTTTTCCAATCTTTGTAATACCGATTTTGTAATATAACAACTTACTGCATTTAACCATTTTGATTTATGTTTAATTTTAATTCCAAGTTTTTTCAATTTTTTAACATAGTTAGAATTAACGGGTATATCCGTAAAATCAATACGTTTATTTTTAGGCAGGACTTTGGCTCTTCTCTTTAAAGACCGTTCAGACACAACGGTATTTGGACTGAGGAAATACCTTTCTAAATTTTTCCCTTTATTGTTGAAGTAAACCCAGACCAACATACTTTGGTTTCCGGGTAATGTTCCTATCTTTTCCGCAAATTTATTTGAATATTTGTGATTAACTGTTTGAGAAAAAATATTTACACATATAAAAAATATTAATACCGGAATAGTTTTACTAATCATTATAAAATCCTAATGTATTTTGAAAAATACTTTTAAATCTTTTTCCAACAAAAATTATTGGATTATTTAATTAGATGCCCAACTTTTCCAAAAAGTTGGGCATCTATCTACTTGTAAACAGTTTGCCTATTAAACCTTAATTTATCGGTTTGCTTTGTCTTTCCTTTAATTACTATTAAGCTGGACTTTTGTAGAACTCATAACGGATAAATGGTTTCTATGTTTTACAACTATGAAATATTGTCCTGGGTCGGCGGTTATTCTAATTGTATTTGTCGTTCCGTCGTCGGCAACAATTCTTCCATCCTTATTCAACAATGCGCTGTGTGATGTTATAGCCGGTCCGTTTTCCGTTGTTCTCAGCTGAACTAAAACCCAGTCAACTATATCAGCCGGAATATTTTGAATAGTTCTCGGGTCTTCAGAATACGGGGAAGTTTTTGGAATTGAGCTATTTAAATTAGTGTTCATATTATCCGAACTTGCGTTGTAAGGGCCTTGTAAAAATATTTTAATTTGAGCAGCAACTGAGTTTGAGAAATCATTCATTTTACGGGGTAATATCTGATATTTATCAGTATAAGGATAAAAATCATCATACTGTGAAAAGATACCGACAATATCTACCGGCCAGCTAGGTTCAGGATTATTTCCGAAATCAGAACTACTATCCAAATGCAATGTTAGCGTATCAGTTCCTCCGTTATCCGTAACGGTAAGACTTGCGCCGGCACCCCAAGTACCGCTGATTTTTGATACGTTGTAAATTTTGACAAGCATGCCTTCATACCCTTCGGCATTGCTTAACAGTTGAGCCATCGTCATGGTTTGAGGTAATATTGTAGTTCCCGAACCTAAATCCGTTACATCTGTAGAAGTTACGTCAGGCACTATTTCCGTCTTCCCATTAAACTGATCAATTACTCCAATAATTTTATATTTATCATCTCTTGTTACAGAAGTTGTATCATCCCCTGCTTTATAAATTGATATTCCCCCTGTTGAATCTTGGACAAAAACATCTAAACTTGTAGATGAAAATGTACCTGTAGAAACTGTAGAGGTAGCCATTATTTGAGCCAAAACTCCATCATAATTAAGTCTTCCATCA
>CBEVZC010000047.1:0-20886 GCA_965554225.1 uncultured bacterium
GGAGTCGGCTTGAAGTGAATAACAACTTCACTTACTCTCGTCGGCAACCTTTTACCGGTGCGGACGTAAAAAGGAACTCCGCCCCAGCGCCAATTATCAATATAAAACTTTATTGCAGCATAAGTTTCTGTTCTTGAATTCGGATCAACTCCCTTTCCCTCTCTATAACCTAAAACTTTTTCGCCTTTAATTACGGAGGAAGTGTATTGACCCCGTATAGTTACATCTTTTACTTCTTCTTCCTTAATTTTTCTTAATGATTGAAATACTTTTAGAGTTTCATTTCTTATTGCAGTCGAATTGATTGACGACGGAGGTTCCATTGCAATTAAACTTACTACTTGCAAAAGATGATTTTGTATCATATCCCGCAAAGCACCGGATCCTTCATAATAACCGCCGCGGTTTTCAACGCCAATGCTTTCGGCACCTGTAACTTCCACATGATGAACATAGTTCCTATTCCAAAGCGGTTCGAATATTCCGTTTGAAAATCTTGTAACGAGAAGATTCTGAACTGTTTCTTTACCCAAATAATGGTCAATTCTGTAAATTTGTTCTTCTTCCCAATCACTTAACAAAGTCTTATTTAATTCCAGTGCAGATTCAAGGTCATAACCAAAAGGCTTCTCAACTATTAAACGTTTCCATCCATCGTTCTGTTTATTTAAACCGTGTTCTGCCAAATATTGTGGAATTGTACCGTACAAACTGGGCGGAGTAGATAAGTAATAAATAAAGTTTGATTTAATTCCCAATTCGTCCGTAAGAGTTTTAAGTCGATTTTTCACTTCAGCATAAGCTTCAGGCGAGTTTGTATCGATGGGTTGATAATAAACATTCTGAACAAACTTTTTTATTTTGTTTACTTCGTCAATTCCGTGTTTACCATAATCAATAATTGACGAATGCATTTTATCGCGGAATTGATAGTCAGTATATTCCGTACGGCTAACACCAAGAATTGCGAATTTTTCCGGCAGCATATTTTGCTGAAATAACTTGTAGAGTGCAGGAAGAAGTTTCCGTTTTGTTAAATCTCCGGAAGCACCGAATATTACCAGAATTTGATTCTCAGTAGTCATTTAATTCTCCTTGGTTTTAACTGCATGCCCGCCAAACTGATTTCTAAGGGCAGCCAATACTTTCATTGCAAACGAATCATCTTGCCGAGATTGAAATCTGTTAAATAGTGCAGCTGTCATTACATGCACAGGGACATCCAAATCAATTGCAGCTTGAATTGTCCATCTACCTTCACCGCTATCGGAGACGTACCCTTTTATCTTATCTAAATTTGGATCGTCCTTAAATGCCAATACTGCCAACTCTAAAAGCCAAGACCGTATAACAGTTCCGTATTGCCATGCGTCACCTATTTTAGTTAAGTTCAAATCAAAGGGAGATTTTTCCAATATTTCAAAACCTTCTGCGTAAGCTTGCATCATTCCGTATTCTATTCCATTGTGAACCATTTTAACAAAATGTCCCGAGCCGGATTCGCCGCAATAAACATATCCGCCTTTAGGCGCAAGAGACTCAAAAATTGAATAAACAAACTTGGAAGGTTCTTTATCGCCGCCGGACATTAAGCCGTATCCGTTTTCCAATCCCCAAACTCCACCGCTAACTCCGCAATCCAAATATCTAATTCCCTTTTTCGAAAGATTCTTCCCCCGTTCAATTGTATCTTTCCAAAATGAATTACCGCCATCAATAATTATATCATCTTTATTTAAGAAATTTTCCAAACTTTTAACGGTTTCTTCAACCGGTTTACCGGCAGGAATCATTAACCAAATTACCTTCCGTCCGGGCAACTTTTTAACCATGTCTTCAAGTGAGTTTGACGCTATTGCGCCCTTGTTAACAGCTTTATCTATTGCCTCTTGAGATCTGTCATAAACAACTACTTCATGATTATATTCAATTAATCTCGACACCATATTCGCTCCCATTTTCCCGAGTCCAACAAATCCTATTTTCATTTAAATCTCCTATATTTTTTTAGTTAATACTTATCAATTTAATTATAAACCTCTTCGCCAATCTCCCGCTTCAATAAAAGGAATTCCTTCTTTTTTGTATGAAGTATTATCAAGGTCCGATTTAGGCAAAGAACCAAACGAAAGAACCTCAGTGGGGCAATTTACAACACATGCTGAACATCTGACACATTCAACGTCATTCATCGGAATTCCCTTATTCGCATAATTCATAACATCAATGCCCATGTGACAAACCTTGGTACAAATATTACATGAAATACATTTTTTCTTTTCGGCAAATATTCTATATCTGGAGAATCTGGAATAAATGTGCATCAATGCTGCTAACGGGCATCCGAATCTGCACCATACTCTTCCCGAAAGGAAAAAATAAACTCCTATACCAAGAACACCGGCAAAAATAATATCAATTGCTATATAATAAAAGTTGTGAAGGAAATCTGCAGTGTAGCTTACATTTTCATTGATTAGCGGAATTTCGACATTATATACAACACTTAAAAGTTTGAGAGCTGTAACTAAAAACGCAGCAACTAATACCCACTGACCAATATTTTCAAGCTTTTTAGCTTTAGCTCCGTGGGGCGCCAGATTTCTGTATTCATCGCCCAGAGTTTCTGCCATAGCTCCGCAAGAACAAATCCAACCGCAGTAAGCGCCTTTTCCCCAGCGGTAAACTATATACGGAATAATCACAAATGTTTGAACCAAACTAAATATAAGCCAAAATGTTGTGATGTCTCCGTTATATAAATTAAACAGATTTAATGGCCAAGCAAGAATAAAACCGTAAGAACGCCAGTAACTCGGCTGTGCGCCCGCCCAATTGCCGGTGGGAAAAACTTGAGTCATAATAAAACTATCATGCCCGCCTAAAGCGCCAATGCTTCCAAGATACGGGAAAATAAATTCCGGTAGTAGAAATAAAGCAAATATCTGAATCAACATCAGCGTCCAAGTTTGCTTTTTAATATAACGTGTCGGCTTTACCTGAATTCTACGCAATCCAAAAATGAATATAGTAAGAGAATAAAATGCAGTGTAGTAGAAAGTTTGAGATTTTCCAAAAAGAGTTACGCCAAAATACCTGCCGCCGAAAAATATCACCAGAAAGAATATTCCGACAAAAATAAAGTAAGCATATTTGAAAGTTTGCCAATTGAGTGTAAAAGATTTATAATTATTAAGAATAAACTTCACTAAAAGATATGCTCCGAGCAATATAGCAGCGATAAAAATAAAATACGCTAAAAATGCATCAATATATTTATCGACTGACCAGACTTGAACTTTGTCCGAAAAGATTATAGAAAGTAACGCAGAAGGAAGATGAAAAAACTTAGACCAGAATTCACCTTTGAAAAGATATGAAAAAGCGTCACCGAAAGAATCAAATTTGCCAAACATTTTTTCGTACAATTCTGCGCTGCTCTTACCGAAATAAACTACTCCGCCAAAGAGTAAAAGCATTAAAAATTGAAGTTTATTAGTAAGAGTCCATTCCCCTTCCATTTTTATTCCGCTGCGTTTAAAAAAAGCAAGCGGAAGTTCCCTGCCAATCATAGTAAAAACCATGGAATTTTTTATCTCAATTTCTTCGTTATTTTTATCGATTAAAATCACACTACTTTCTTTAACTTCCTTTACATTCGTCTCCATTAATAACTTTACTTTTCCTTGCTCAACAAGTCTGTTAAGTTTATTAACGTTACCTTCTTTGGCTCTGGAAAAAGCAGGCTTTCTGTAAGAAACAGTTACTGACTCAGCATATTCTGCGGTAGCAATTGCCGTTTCCAAGGCGGAATCACCACCGCCCACAACAAGTACTTTTTGTCCTTTTGCATCGGCCGGATCAAATAAACGATTGTAAACTTTCGGAAGATTCTCGCCCGGGACTTTAAGCATTCTTGCATTTCCCGATTTTCCTATTGCCAGAACAACACGCAATGCTTTATAATTTTCTTTTTTAGTTATCAGTTCAAAATGGTTATTTTTCTTTTCAATTCTTTCAACCATCACTCCTTCCAGAACCGGCAAATCAATATTAGCAATTTGCTGTTCCAATTCTTCAAGGAGGGATTCCTTAATTCCATCTCTTATTTTCAATTCGGATTGCTGTTCGTAATCATCCGGTGCGGCAATAATAGGTTTACCTTTAGGGAAATTTACTATTGTGTTAAATTTTTGTGCGGATTCTAATATTTTAAATTTTAAATTATACTTTGCTGCTTCTATTCCGGCTGAAAGTCCTGCCGGACCGGCTCCTACAATTATTAAATCATAAACCTCAGCATCATTATTTGATTCTCTTAACTTTTTAAATGCTTCATTATTCTCCAAGTATTTAATTAATTTTGTACCGGATTCTGCAGCAAGCTTTAACAATGGTATTCCGGTTAAATCGCCTACGATGTAAATTCCCTTTACCGATGTTTCTCCATGTTCGTCTATTTGTGGATACTTTTCAACTTCTCCCGTAGGAACATCTTTTTGTAACCAATTAAAGTATTTTGAGATAAGACTCATTTTTTATCGCCTTTTATTTATTGGAAAATGTATCATATATATCATTTCTGTTAATAAGTCTAACCCGTTAATTAATAATTCTAAAACCGAAATTTACGGTGCTGCCTGCTCCCGCGCTTTGCCCGAAATAAAAATCAGTTAATAAAGTTTCCAATTCCAAATACGGAAATAGCTGATATTTTAGTCCAAGTCCGCCTTGTAAATAGTAACCTGTAAAACTGCCTTGCCATTGATAAGCAAATTCATTTGTAGCATAAAGAGTTAACATATCGGTAGGATACCAACTGAATATCAATTTAACCGGTAATTCCAAACGATTGCTCTTGCCATTAAGTTTTCTATCGATTCTATACCAAGCTGCAATTTCACTAAAAAACGAAAAATCACTACTAAGTTCTTTATCATAAAACAATTGATTTAGGAATATAAACGAATCATACCCAACAAAAGGTGAATCCTCTGTACCTTCCAAATCGCTTGCTATGGGGAAAAGGAAAGTACTTTGAATCGAAGCGTTTTTAAGCAATCCATTATGGAACGGAGCGAATTTTATTTTTGGTCCAATATGACTTAACACCGTTCTACTTAGCTCATTCGATTCAAATTGGAAAAGCGAAAATGGCGAAGAGCCGGCAGCATCATAACGAACTGATTTTATCCAAAACTCAAAACCAATATTTAAGTTATTTGAATAACCGTACAAAAACGAAAAGGAACTTGTAAAAAAAGTACTTCTGTTACTTAAATCAACTTTATCATTTCCTTCATCAAAAAATGCTGTTTGAGTATACAAATTATTAAACACCTTTAATTCGTATTCCCCTTTATGGAATAAAGCCGATGGAGTATAAGCCTGCAGAGAAGAGTGTTCATTTATAAGTCCGGAACTTTTATAATCATTTAATTCCCAATTATACTTATTAAATTCGATTGTAAAATCGGCAGGAATCTTTTTATTTCTGTATTTATTAATAAAGCCCAAAATTGACTGGCCTTTTTTTACAAAATCATTTTCGTACCATTTAAATATTTCGTTTAGGAGAACTGTTTTGTTTTCATAATCTACTTTCACATGCTTTTGATTGTTGACAATCACTTTCGTCCGTTCGTTAAGCTGTTTATCCAATTCGACTGCCTCATAAGCATTATCAATTATTTGCGGGCAACTGACGGCTGCACAAACAATTGCAAAGTGAATTCTAGGATCGTGAAATTTATTTAGAAGTTTATTCTTTTCAATTTCATTCAATGTTAAATCCTCATCTCCAACTTTATGTTTAATTGAGTTAAACATACCGTTTATATCTATCGGAGAAATAACCGGATAATTTTCAACGATAGTCTTTATGGTGAGCAGGTTATAAAGGTTAATCCAATAAGCTTTTCCCTCATTCGCCGTAAATGATTTACGATCGAGACCTGAAATTTTTTTAACCAGATTATCCAAGTGTTGTTTGTTCAATAAAATTTCAGAATAATTTACTTTGTCACCAATAATGTAGTACTTATAAAACAGATTAATTTCCGAATTTAAGTCCTTTATTGTTGATTGGGAAAATAAAGTTTGATTAAAGTATAAAACCATTAAAGTTATAAACATATTTTTTTTATTTAACAAATTTTATCCTTTTTTATTTATTAATTAATGTTTGGAAGACTGCTAAGAGCTGCGCCGATAATTCCCGCAGTATTTCCCATACTTGCCGGTTTTACTTTAGATTGCAAATCAAAATACTTAAAAAACTTATCGCTGTGTTTGCTTACTCCGCCGCCGATAATTATTATATCCGGTGATAAAAGATTTTCCAACGTGGTTAAATATTCATTTACTTTTTTACTCCATTTTTTCCATGAAAGTTTTTTCTTTTCTCTTACGGAATTTGCAGCGCGTGCTTCCGCATCTTTTCCATTTACTTCAATATGACCAAGTTCGGTATTTGGAATAAGATTCCCATTGACAAATAATGCCGAACCAATTCCGGTTCCTAATGTAATCATCAGCAAAACTTCACCGTCACACATTTTACATTCTTTACCGGGACCAAATTTCACCTCGGCTAATCCGGCCGCATCGGCATCGTTTATTACCGAACAAGTACCGGCTGTCAATTGTTCTAATTCTTCTGATAGATTTATTCCGATCCATTTTTTAGACAAATTGGCAGCTGTTTTTACTACTCCGCTTTTTATAACACCGGGAAATCCGCATCCAATGTTACCGTTCCATTGAAGTTCTTTTATAATATAATCAATAACTTTCAAAACCTTTTTAGGCGTTGCCGGATTAGGAGTTTTAATTCTAACCCTATCACTTACTGATTTACCTGTTTCAATATTGACTAACGCCGCTTTTATCCCCGTTCCACCGATATCTATACCTAAAACTAAATTACCATTTTTATTAATATTTTTCATTATTATCTGTTTTATTTTTTGATAGTATAATTATTGTTTATTTAGCTTCCAATTATAATTAAGAAATTTAATCTCAACGTCATTTTTCTCTAAAAATTTCCTGTCATCATCGGAAGCAAAATGTTTTACCGTATTTAACAATGAACCGTATCTGTTTTCAAACAAATTTTTAAACCATTTAAAAATGGCAGATAAATAAAATACTTTATGCAGCTTGTCAAGTCTGTTTTTATACGGATCGGCTAAAAATTCTTTTCCGTTCTTTTCAAGTTGTGCCATAACAGTTTTACCGGAATATGCTTTTGGTAAGAGTTTGGGGCAGCTCATTGCACCGCACACCAAACCGAAATGCGAGAGAACAGGTTCAATTTTAAGTGCGCGCTCATGTTCTATTTGATTTAGTGTTAATTTATCGCCGGCAAGATTAAATTCAATCTTATCAAAAAATCCTTTTACATCCATCGGAGATGAAATTCCCCAATGATCAATTACATTCTTAATTACGAAAGCATTGTAAGCATTAATAAAGAAAGCAAGTTTATCTTCTTTAGATAAATTTTTAATATCGGCATTTACTAAATTCGTAATATACTTTTGAAAATTTACACTTTTCTTTAATGCTTCATAATTAACCATTCCGGCAGAGTTTACGTTTTCGCTTAAAAGTTTATTGAACAAAGAATGATCAAAAAAAGCTCTTGATTTATTGCCTTCACCGTTTGTGCAGCTAATTGCAAAAAGTAGAATTATAAATAATTTTTTCATTCCAATCTCCTTGTTATATTAATATAACATGTAAAATTTTATAACGTAAGTTTATATGTAAAACTTTGTATAAAGAGTAAAGTAAATGACAATGCTTATTTATTTAACAATTTTCAGTCTTGATTCTTACCAATTATTAACGAGCTACCGAAACTTGTATCCTTTCGTGTAATTTGTTTTAATCCGGCTTCACGCATCCAGCCGGATATTTCTTCTTCCGTATAAGTATCTCCGGCTTTCGTATTGACGAGCATATTCAGTGCGAATAGCGCTCCATTCTTCGGCTCTATTCTATTTTCATTCATAATGAAATCTTTAATAACAAGTTGTCCGTTTGGATTTAGGCTATCAACACATTTTTTAATCAGCAAGATATTTTCTTCCGGGGAATTACTATGAATTATTGCAGATAAAAATATCAAATCGAATTTACCGGGGAAATCATCGCTTAAATAATTTCCGGCCATAGTCTTAATTTTACTTTTCAGCTTTGCACCGGCAATATACTTTTGAGTTAAAGGAATTACATCGGGTAAATCGAAAACCGTAGCAATGATATCATTTTTAGCTTTTACAAAACCAAAGGAAAATATTCCGGAGCCGCCTCCAACGTCCAGCATAGACTTAACCTTGGTTAAATCTATTAGAAAAGGAATTACATTTGCTTGCTTTTTAGCTCGAGAATGCATTGCGACAATAAACGCCTCTGTCCAATTTGCTTTTTCCTCTGATCTATCCGTTACCGATGTTCCCTTTCTAATTGTTTCGGTGAGCGTGCTCCAAGATCTCCACAAAAACACATTATGTCCAAGAGTTCCTAAATAGTCGGGTTTATCTTTAACCAAGTACTGCGAAGCCTCATTCGAGTTATAAAACTTATTCTTAACCTTCCGCAAAAATCCAAGCGCGCAAAGTGCATTCAAGAATCTATCGGTTGCATGCGGATCCGTGAGAAGCAAACCGGCAATTTCATTAGAGGTTTTAAGTTGACCTTCTAATTTTGTAAACAGATCAAATTCAATTGCAGTTAATAAAATTCTACTGTTTCGGTAAGAAGTTGTTAATTCAATTATACTTTGAGGTGTAAGCAGTTGATTATTTTTATCCATATTCGTACCTATTTATAGAGAGCAATTATCTGGTTAAAAATAATAAAAAAGGAATTGTTTTATAAGTCTAAAATTTAAAGTGTTATACACGAGAATTGAGAAGCCAGCTTTTATTTTCTCACCTTTCCTTTGACTGGAAAAGTTGTGCTTCTGGAGAATTGTAAAAGTTAGACTTCTTTCTGCTTGGGTTTTCAACAGAAGCAAACACTATCAAAAAAGCAAGCTCCATCGGAGCGGAATTATGGTAACACAATCAAAGGGGGAAAAAGAGCTCCATCGGAGCGGAATTATAAAAAGGAACACAAACCGATAAAACAAAAGCAGCAAACGAAGGATTAAAACGTAGCCTAATAATATTGGCAAAGCATAATGTCGTTCCTACGGAACTTTATTGTAACCTTTACTGGAAATTTATTACCATAATATCGCATCTACGATGCTTAATTTAATATTTACAAAATGAACTGTATTCGAATCAAGCATAAAGAGACTACAAATAAATTTTGTTAGGAATTGTAATTGATAAAAAGAAAATAAAATGTTTAATTAGCTCTATTAGTAGCAAAATTATGAGAAAAAAGCAAGAAATAAAAAACTAACGCTCCGTTAGGAGCGTAATTATAAAATAAATTGAAGGTAAGGTGATATGGCAAATACATACACACAACTAAATATTCAACTTATATTTTCAGTGCAAGGACGAGATTGCATTCTAAAAAATTCTTTCCGCAAAGAAGTGTTCAAATATATCAGTGGAATTCTAAAAGAAAACAACCAGTATCCTCTTGCTGTAAATGGTTATTTTGATCACATACATGCCTTTTTTGAATTAAATCCAAAAGATTCAATCTCAGATATAGCTCGTATTGTTAAATCTAATTCTTCGAAATGGATAAATAATAATAATTTCATTGGTACAAAATTTCATTGGCAGGAAGGTTATGGAGCGTTTTCTTATTCTCGTTCTCAAAGAGACAAAGTTATAAAATATATAGCTAATCAGGAACAACATCACAAGAAAAAGAGTTTTAAAAATGAGTATCATGATTTTCTAAAAGCATTTGAAATTGAGTACGATGAAAAGTATATGTTCCAGTGGGTAGATTTAACAGGTATTTAATAAAAAACATAATGTCGTTCGTACGGAACTTTATTGTAATGTTTATTGGAAGTTTATTACCATAATATAGCAACTACGATGTTTGTTAGAGATATTTCAAAGCTCGTTGGGGAAAGGAACTCAAATTTTGGGAATGCGAGAAGCCCTACTTTATACTTGCTCGCCTTTTTCAGGTAAAATTGGGCTTCTGGAGAATTGGAAAAGTTAGACTTCTTTCTGCTTGGGTTTTCAACAAAAGCAAACACGAACAAAAAAGCAAGCTCCGTAGTAGCGATATTACGGTAACATAATAAAATGGGGGAAAAAGAGCTCAATCGGAGCGGAATTATAAAAATGGACCACAACTATCCGAAAGTTGAGAGAAAACAAAAAAGCTCCAGCACGTCAGTGACATGCAAGCTATCTTTGTAGTTGACAAAAACACAAGGATAATCTATGGAGCTTTTTAGTAGGAACAAAAATAACAAGAAACCGTTAATACGTCAAATATTAGATTTGATACCACGAGATATATTCCAGTCATGTGTAGCGGAATATAAAACTAATAAGGGCTGTTCAAGGTATAAGACTTATGATCAGTTTGTAGCCATGAGTTTCGGACAGCTGAATAAGAGTATAACACTTAGTGACATATCCTCCGGGATAGGCGTAAGTGAGATATTTATCAAAGACTTAGGTTTATCACAATCACCGGCACGCTCAACAATGAGTGATGGGAACAAGAAAAGGAATTGGAAAGTCTATGAACTACTTTATTATAAGGTCATTAAGCACTATGAAAATATTTTAACCAAAAAGAACCAAAGAAAAATAATAGAAGAAATAAAAGGGAAAACAATTAAGCTAATAGATAGCACAATAATATCTGTATGCTTATCAATGTTTGATTGGGCAAAATATCGGACAGCTAAAGGAGGCATAAAGATACATACTTGTTGGGATGATACATTAATGATACCAGATGTAATAAATATTACAAATGCCAAACTACATGATAGTAAAGGGCTTGGTAAACTTGTTTTTTCGAAAGGGACTATTATTGTAGAGGATAGAGCTTATTTTGATTTCACCCTTATGCTTAGCAGAATAAGGGCAGAAAATGTTTTTGTTACAAGAATAAAGAAAAATACATTATTTGAAATAATTGCAGAAACAGACTTACTTGAGGAGACAAGTGATAATATTCTGAAAGATGAAATAATAACACTAACTTCAGATAAAGCTAAGGAATGTGGAATAAATGAAGAAAAACTACGTTTAGTTCACGTTTACAAAGAAGATGAAAACAAAGTAATTGAAATAGTAACGAACCAATTAGAGTGGAAAGCAGAAACTATTGCCGACTTATATAAAAAACGTTGGGATATTGAGTTGTTTTTTAAGGCAATGAAACAAAATCTTCAAATTAAATCATTTCTTGGTACAAGCCAGAATGCTGTTAAATCACAGATTTACATCGCACTAATATGTTATCTGCTATTAGAATTATTAAGAAGAACCGCAACTAAAAAAACAGTGGCATTTTCTAATTTTGTAGAGAAAATAAGATTTTGCTTACCTTATTATTTGTCAATAAGCTACGTCTGTAATCATATAAGCGAAGGAGCAAAGAGGGTTAAACGATCACCACCACTTTTGCTGCTATTTCCAAATCATGACTTATTTTCTTGTGAATACGGATAATTGCGTTGATTAACAAACATATTTCAACTATTTTTTTAACTTCCGAAAACTTTCGGATGGGTGTGAAAATGGACATAAACCGATAAAACATAAGGAACAAATGAAGATTAAACACGTAGCCAAATAATAATAGGCAAAACATAATGTCGTTCCTTCGGAACTTTATTGTAACCTTTACTGGAAATTTATTACCATAATATCGCATCTACAATGCTTGTTAGAAATATTTTAAATTTACGTTGGAGAAAGAAGTCCAAATTTTAAGATGGAAGAAGTCCAACTTTTTTAAAACAACTGGGAAAGCGAGAAGCCCAACTTTTCCCGCCAAAGGCGTGGAATTAAAAAGCTGGGCTTCTGAATTTCCGGATATTTAATTACATTTTGCTCTCGGCTGCAGTAACTTTGCAATTAAAGCCGTCCAGCCGGTTTGATGAGACGCACCCAATCCTTCGCCGGTATCTCCGTTAAAGTATTCATAAAAAAGAATATAATTTTTAAAATCCGGATCTTTTTGAAATAATTTGTTTTTTCCAAAGACAGGACGATTTCCGTTATCATCTTTTAGAAATATTTTAATTAATCTTTTTGACAGTTCGTTTGCAATTTCATTTATTGTTAAATAATTAGCTGATTTAGCAGGATATTCAACTTTAAAATCATCTCCAAAATAATGATGGAATCGCTGGAGTGCTTCAATTAGTAAAAAGTTAACCGGAAACCAAACCGGTCCTCGCCAATTTGAGTTTCCGCCGAACATGCCGGAATCGGATTCTGCCGGTAAATATTTGACTTCGTATTGATTCCCATTTAATTTTAAAACATATGGATTTTCTTTGTGATATTTTGAAAGAGAACGCACTCCATAATCAGACAAGAATTCAGTTTCATCCAACATTCGTTTGAGAAGCATCTTCATTCTATGCCCTCTTAACAATGAAAGAAGATGACGTTCGCCCTTTCCTTTAACATTCCAATGCGAAACAAGGCTTGCAAGATCAGGTCTGTATTTTAGGAACCATTTTAATCTTACATTAAATTCGGGAAGTTGTTTTAACAATTCCGGTTCCAAAACTTCTACAGCTAAAAGGGGAATTAATCCAACCATGGAACGGATTTTCAGTTTGCTGTGTTTACCGTTCGGTAAATGGAGCGCATCGTAATAAAACTCATCTTCCTCATCCCAAAGACCAATTCCCTCTCCCGCAATGTTTGTCATCGCCGAAGCAATATAAAGGAAGTGTTCAAAAAACTTTGTTGCCAAATCTTGATAAATCGGTTTTGTTAAAGACAGTTCCAACGCAATCCGCATTAAATTTAAACTATACATTCCCATCCAGCTTGTTCCGTCCGACTGATCAATATGTCCGCCAATAGGAAGTTCGGTACTTCTGTCAAATATTCCGATATTATCCATACCGAGGAACCCACCTTGGAATATGTTGTGACCGTCTTCGTCTTTTTTATTAACCCACCAAGTAAAGTTTATAAGTAATTTATGGAAAATTCGTTCGAGAAAATCTACATCTCCTTTCCCGCTGTACTTTTTGTCTATTTTGTAAACCCGCCACGCAGCCCAAGCATGGACGGGCGGATTGACATCGCTAAAATTCCATTCGTATGCCGGAAGCTGACCGTTGGGATGCATATACCATTCACGTGTAAAAAGTAACAATTGCTCTTTGGCAAATTCAGCATCAATAATAGAAAAAGGTATGGTGTGAAATGCAGAATCCCAAACAGCAAACCATGGATATTCCCATTTATCCGGCATCGAAATAATATCGGCGTTATTTAAATGTTCCCAATCGGAATTCCTCCCTTTTTTACGGCTCTCCGGCGGTTTAGGTTGGTCCGGGTCGCCATTCAACCATTCCGGAATATCATAGTAATAAAATTGTTTAGACCATAATAAGCCTGCAAATGCTTGTCGCTGAACATTCTTTTCATCTTCATTTTTGATCTCCGCTTGAATCTCATCATAAAACTCATTTGCACTCCTCTTAGCTTCACCAAATAAATTCTGAAAATTTTTAAACGGAGAAAGTAGTTCTTTTTCTGTGAAGCGAAGTTTAATATTTTTTTTACCACCCGGAGAAATTTGTAACTTGTAACAAATAGCAGCTTTCGTTCCTTTCTGTTTAGGATTGACCGCATTTCTTTTTCCGTGCACAATTAATTCATTTATTCCGTCTTTAAAATATTTTTTATCCGAATTAACCCCGTAAAGTTTTTTTGTGTTTGTTTCATTTTCACAAAATAGGACTTCAGCCTGATCTTCAAAATGCAAATAGTATTTTCCTAATTTTTTATGATCAATATCAATTTGATTTTCTTTTCCCAACCGCATTTGCGGTTTTGCACACTTATCGTCCCACGACCAAATATTTCTAAACCAAATTTGCGGAAGCAGAACTAAATCGGATATTTCATCGGATTGATTTACAACCGTTATTTTTATCAAGATATCTTCCGGAGCTATTTTTACATATTCAATAAAAACATCAAAATATCTATTATCATTAAAAATTCCAGTATCAACTAATTCATATTCAGGTTGTTCCTTACTTCTTTTTTTGTTTTCGTCAATTAGTTTTCTATAAGGAAATTCCGATTGAGGATACTTATAAAGATATTTCATGTAAGAATGCGTCGGGATATTATCCAAATAATAGTAATACTCTTTTACATCTTCACCGTGATTGCCTTGAGGTCCCGTCAAACCGAATAGTCTTTCCTTTATAACCGGATCTTTGCCATTCCACAATGAAACTGAAAAACAGAGTAACTGCTTATCATCAGAGATTCCGGCAATTCCGTCTTCGCCCCAACGATATGCTTTACTAAGAGCCATTTCGTAAGTTACGCTATCCCAGGCGTTACCGTCTGCGCTGTAATCTTCCCGCACCGTTCCCCATTGCCGTTCGGATAGGTAAGGTCCCCATTTTTTCCAATTTGCTTTTTTAGCTTTGTGCTGAATCAGCTTTTTAATTTCTTCATTCATTTTGATAATATTAAATTATTAACACTCTACAATAATAAAATTACCTTCTTGTTAATGTCATATCACTTACAGAAGAATATAAAAATATTTTGAGAAAAGAAATTTAGGAAAAGATAACTAACTTAAAATAAAAGCACTAACTGCTTGCCTAAAGAACCAAATTGTCTATTAAGAATATATAAAAGTATGATGTAAACACTAGTGTATAAATGATCCAAATCAGTAAAAGAAGTATTAACGCTTTTCATTTAATTGATGAATGTAATTCCCGGTTTTCCTTAAAATATCCTCTGAAAAAACTATTTCTTGAGGTAAAATAAAAAATCCAATGAACACTTAATCAATTAATTTGTTTTGCAAATCAATTTTTATGTGAAAATATTTTTGATAAATAACGAATAATACATAAAAGCTAATTAGGAATATTCCACATTGATAAAAATCTATACATAGGAATCAATAAGGTTAACGGCTTGACGTAAGTAGGAAGCTCCAAATAAATTTAGGTGATTTAAAATATGATAAAGCTTGTAAATATTTTCACGGTATTGCCAACCTTCCGGTAAAGGAAAAGATTCGTTGTATGCAGCATAAAAGCGGGAATCGAAACCGCCGAAGATTTTAGTCATTGCCAAATCGGCTTCCCGGTCACCATAATAAACAGCCGGATCAATTAAACACGGTTCGCCCTTTTCGTCAACAATATAATTCCCTCCCCATAAATCGCCGTGCAGCAAAGAGGGTTTAACATCATAAGTTAAAATTTGGTCTAATTTATTTTCAAGCAGTAAAAATTTTTTTCTTAAACTTGAATTTGTAGAACCATTTCTTTCGGCAAGTTTAAATTGATAAAGCAGTCGATTTTCCCAGTAGAAAGTTTTCCAATCGGAATATTCGGGTAAATTTATTTGAGGCGTACTGCCGATGAAATTATTTTCATAAAAGCCGAAACTTTCTCCTGTAAATTTATGCATATATGCAAATCTTCTGCCGAACAGCTCTGAAAAATTGCTTACTTTTTGTGATGACCTTATGTACTCAATAATCAGATAAGAATCGTCATAATAAATCACTTCCGGTACACGAATAGTTCCCGATTTTTTAATTTCACTTAAACCATTCGCTTCCGCTTTGTTTATTGCCGGATTTTCATATTGTTTAGCAAAATACTCTTTCCCGCTGACAGTTTTAACTTTAACAGATTTAGCAATACAACCGCCGCCGGTGAAGCTTTTGTCAACTATTTTTTCCTTTAATATTTGATCGAGAGTTAAACTCAAATTTTATCTTCACTTAAAATTTTATTTATAAACCCGTTAGCGGAATCTTCAAGGATATCCAAAACCAATTCAAATCCTTCAGCACCGCCGTAATATGGATCAGGAACTTCTGAAAAACCGTTATTGGAATATTCGGTCATAATAGAAACTTTATGGTGATATTCTTTATCCGGATCCAAAGCAAGAATATCCATATAATTTGAGTTATCCATAGCAATTATATAATCGAATTTTTCAAAATCTTTATATTGAAATTTTCTGGCAATGCTTGTTAAATTATAACCTCTTTTTGAAGCATGCTTTTTCATTCTTGCATCGGCAGGCTCACCTTCATGAAATGCAATTGTTCCCGCTGAATCAGTACTTAAAATATTTTGCAGATTCCCGTCTGCAATTTTCTTATTCATTACAGCTTCGGCAGAAGGAGAACGACAAATGTTACCCATGCAGACAAATAATACTTTTTTCATTGTTCACTCACAATTAAATAAAATAATAAATTTAAATAGGAAACTTAATAAAATTGAAAGTGTTTTAAAAAATATCAATTACTAACAAAATCGATATCTTCTAAAACCGAATCAGGTACCGAATATTCATAAGGCAAATTATCTGCTAAACCATGAAAAAACCAATATCCGTAATTATGAATTACGAATGGAGTTGAATATCGTCCTTCTTTATCAATTGCTGCAGCCGGAGCGCTTAAAGAAATCCAAGATAAAGGGAAATCAACGTCCCTTGAAAATCCATACCAGGAATCAACTATTTTTTCATCTTCCAGTTTTTTATTATATGTTATTCTTAAATAGTTGTTAAAGCTTAATCTTAATTCATTTACAAAAAAACCTTTGCTCAACAAACGAATTACATTTACATGTTGCAAAATCGGAGGATATTTGCTTCTATTCGGCAATGAATTTGATAACAACACTTTAAAACCCATCTTTTCAACAAAGGAATTACCATCTGCGCTTTTCGAAGAACTCTTTATATTTTTTACAATCATATATTGTTTGGAGATTGTATATAAAAAATGACGAAGGGAACCGCAATAAGCGTGGAGCCTGTTTGTATTCCACTTTTGCATTTCCTTATCATTTTTAGGTTTCAATTCCTTAAAAGAAGGATCGCCGGCATATTGAATTGTAATACCATCTGTTTTGAATAATTTCAAAAAGTAAGTCAACTGATAACCCAAAGCTTCATTTTCAATAATAAGCGGTTTATTTGTCTTTGCAATTAACCAGCCGTCTGCATCATGAGAAAAATTTATAGAATACGGATTTAGAATTTTTGTTTCTTCGGCAAAACTACTGGTGCCAATTAAATATTTCCTAAACAGTTTAAAATTATCCTGCCATTCATCATCTTCTTCACTTGCAACAGTAACTTCAGGCAGTTTGAATACTGTTGGCTTAAGGGTAAAGTTAACTTCTAATACTTTATCATTTTCTATTCTAACTGTTTTTTTGTCATATGTATATCCTACATAAGCTGCCATGATAGAAAATGAGCCGTTGGAAACATTTTTTATTTCGTATTTTCCTGAAGAGTTAGTTGAAGAACCTTTTATTGATTTTAGAAGAAACACATTGGCATTTTCTATCGGCAGTCTTGTTTTTGCATCAACAACCTTTCCTTTGATGATTGCACCATTGGTAATCTGTGCAGTTAATACGGAATTAAGAAATAAAAAAACAATGAATATGTTCTTCCAACTAAATTTTAAGTGTTTTATCAAACCACTCCTCTCATGAAAAAATAGTTTATTCAAAACTGTTCTATTTTTTATTAGATGCTGGTCGAACTTTCAGATTTTTTAAATCCGAATCAACTTTTTTAACACGAATATATTCAATTCTATACGGATTAATCATAGCAGTTTCATCATCCGTAACAATTACTTCCGGTGTAGACAACCATTTTTTTACAACTTCTTCCCCACCATTCGCAAGTATCCATTGAGACCCATCAGTTAATTCCAATACTCTATTATTATATCGTAATTTCTTAATGTAATTTAAATGACCCTGACTATAACGAAATTCATATAGGTTAGCATGTGAGACTTTATACTTGGTACCGTTAATATACATTGAACCAATATCAAGACCATTATCAAGCACAAAAAATACTTCCGTCAAATTTGATGCAATTACAAATCGATTAGCACGCCAAGCTGATCCGCTGGCAAGTGTAACAACTCTTTTATCAATATTATGAATAGTATCTTTAAAAAACCTAACCTCTCTTAAATACTCATTATAATCTTGACCGGTAGAAGAACAAGATAAAAGAATAAGAAGGGAAAATAAAATGAAAACATTTTTTTTATTCATTGATTCTGCTCCATTTTAAAATGAGGCGGTGTAATTAAGTAAATTTTGTAAATTCACT
This sequence comes from uncultured bacterium, assembly GCA_965554225.1. Lineage (GTDB taxonomy): Bacteria > Bacteroidota > Ignavibacteria > Ignavibacteriales > Melioribacteraceae > BMS3ABIN04. The sequence goes on from CBEVZC010000047.1 coordinate 18,309, forward strand.
TTAATTACTTAAATATTACATTTAATTTAATTTAAACATATTTAGGGATATATTCAATTCAATAATTTATATTTTGTAATAATCTTGTGAGGAAATATACATTTTAACTTCTCTTACTAGTGTATACAACAATGTCCGCACCTTATAAATTTGTTAACATAGTTTAAATTGAACCGGATTATTAATTACTCACCAAGACTTTTTAAAAAAAGAATACCATTAAAATGGTAAATTTATTTTTTTAATTAAATTATTGATAAATATGGCTAAAGAATATAATCCCCAAATGCATTCCGCAGAACATATTTTGAACCGGACAATGGTTAGAAAATTTAATTGCGGACGTTCATTTAGTGCGCATATAGAAAAGAAAAAATCTAAATGCGATTATCATTTTGACAGGGACTTAACTAAAAAAGAGGTTTCTGAAATTGAAGGAAAAGTAAATGAAATAATAAACTCAAATTTGAAAATTTCTGAAGAGCTTATCAATATTAATGATGCAGCGAGTCGATATGATCTGTCTAAATTACCAGAAAGTTCCGGGAATGAAATTAGAATAATAAAAATTGGGAATTATGATGCATGCCCATGCATCGGTCAACACGTAAAATCAACCCGAGAAATTGGAACGTTTAAGATCACATCAACAAATTATTCAGATAAAGTTTTGAGAATAAGATTTAAACTACTATAAAGAATAAAGTTTGTAAATTAATTATGAGTATCGATTTCTATTTTTTGAATTTTTATTTTATTAAAATTATCCACAAATTCTTCTTTAGAAGAATAGCATGAATTTGCACTATCGCAATCATGGTCATAACCATCTGCAGAACAATGCCCGCCCCCGCAACAGCTGTTTTCTTTTTTCTTCCACTGACTAAAATGCAAACCTAAACCCATAACAATAATTGCTGCTGTAAAAAACGCTGCCGCTGCTAAAACTTGTGCCATAATAAATAATCCTATTCTAAAATTTTTAAGAGTTTATCGAACTCTTTTGTTGATTTTTCAACAAAAATTTTTTTCTCTTTTATAAACATAAGTACAGGTATTTTGTTTTTCAAGGCAAATTCATATCCATCAATTGGTCCCAAAACATCAATAGCTGTAGCAAAACCATCGGCAACCATGCACGAGCTGTCTAATACCGAAACAGAAACAAGATTGTGCGTTATTGGTCTCCCGGTTCTCGGATCGATAGTATGCGAATATTCTTTGCCGTTAACTACAAAATTATTGTTATAATCTCCGGAAGTTGCCATTGACATATTTTCCAAAAGAACAACTTTTCTAATTTTGGCAGACCCGTCCGGAGAAGAGATTCCTATTTTCCATTTTTTGTGATCCGGTTTATAACCGGAAGTTCTAAGCTCCCCACCAATTTCCACCATAAAATCATTTATGCGTTTTGCCAAAAGCAGCTCCGATACTTTATCAACGCCAAAACCTTTTGCAATGGACGATAAATCACAGTATAAATCAGGATTGCTTTTTCTTACTGCAGGAGGATTCATTCTCAGATGTAAGTATTTATAGCCTACTTCTTTCTTCCTCTTTTCAATTACGGAATCACTAGGTATTTTCATTTGATTTTTTTCAGGTCCAAATCCCCATAAATTAACTAAGTGACCAACAGTAACGTCGTAAGCGCCATTTGATAATTTTGAAATCTTTATTGCTTCGTTAAATACATAGGCTAAATCTTGGGAGATGGGAACCCAATCTTTAGTTCTAAGCTTATTAAACATTGATAGTTCTGAATTGTCTATATAAGTTGACATTTCTTGATTAACAGATACTAATAAACTATCAATTTTAACTTTAAGAGAGTCTAAATTAATCTTTATTTTTTGAGAGTTGGTAAGAACAACTTTAATATGAAAAGTTGTTCCCATTGTTGTGCCGGAAATTCCAAATACCTCTTTGTTATTTGTAGAATTATTACAACCGGCTAATAACAGGAAGAGGAGTAAGCTTATTTTACTCGGTAAAGCTAAGTGTTGCATAAATAGGAGACTTAATTTAACGGAACGACCATGATGTAATTATATTTTACTTATTTTTCTTTTTCCATTTCCAATCTTCATAGTAATCCCATTTGACCATTTTATTTAAATCATCAAACTCCTTAGATTTTTCCATAAGCTGAGCTCTACCAATATCGCCTGAAGATAACATTCCAATAATCTTGCCATTTTTTTGAATAATCAAATGACGATGCTTTTTCCTTAAACATTTATCCATAAGCTGGAAAAGTGTATCTGTATGGGGTTCCAAATCTAAATTGGTATTCATGTAATCTTTTATTTTTGAAGTTTTTGAGTAGAAACCATCTGTAACAACGTTATTCATCAAGTCTCTTTCCGTCCAGATACCAACATACTCTTCACCATCTTTTACAAGAATTGCACCTATGTTATTTTCAAGCATTTTTGCAATAGCATCTGCAACAGTTGAATTTGGATCGATTGAGATTATATGTCTATCCTTTTGTATTAATACTTCTTCAGCAGTCATAATAAAAGTACTCCTTTACTGAAATGATATTTAATTCAATTTAATAATAAATAAG
>CBEVZC010000048.1:0-20872 GCA_965554225.1 uncultured bacterium
CCAATAGCTCTAATCCTATTTGCATCAATCCCTTTCCTAACTAACCAATTTTTAACTGAATTGGCTCTGCGTTGAGAAAGTCTCTTATTAGAGCTTGCTCGACCAACATTATCCGTATATCCTCTAATTTCTACTTTCATATTAGGATATGCGATTAAAGTATTATAAGCTTTTTCCAAGACGGTTTCGGATTCTGGAGTTAAGTCTGATTTACCCGTAGCAAATGTAACTCCACTTAAAACAATAGGAGCATTGGCCTTAATTTCAAGCACAACATCATCTTTTGGATCCAATGGATTGGTCCCTCGGTTAACTTCAGTTTTATCATCTACCGTACCGGCATCGGTATCTTTTGCCAATGGGTTAGTTTTGTACTTAGTTACTTCTTCACCGTCACTTAATCCATCACCATCGGAGTCAGCTTTTAACGGGTTAGTGTTTAATTTAACCTCGGTCCCATCGTAGAGTCCGTCTCCATCTGTATCAGCTTTGTTGGGGTTAGTCCCAAGTTTAACTTCCTCAGCGTCTTTTAAACCATCTCCATCAGAATCTGATTTCAGGGGGTCACTTTTATAAGTTAAAACTTCTTCTGAATCACTCAGTCCGTCCCCATCCGTATCCGTGGAATTCGGATCGGTTTTATACTTTTTTATTTCTTCATAGTCATTTAGTCCATCATTGTCGCTATCGGGATTCAACGGATCGGTATTGTATGTAAGAAACTCCGCACCGTCTTTTAATCCATCCCCATCAGAATCCGATTTATTTGGATTTGTACCAATCTCTTCTTCCTGACTTTTAGTCAAACCATCAATGTCTTTATCGGAATTTCCACTTTCCGTCGTAAAAGAAATTCCAAGACCGGCATTCCAATAAGCATCGTAATCTTTATTCTTATCAACACTTTTATTATTGTAGAAGTTAAGATCATCAGTAAATGTTTGGGTAAAACCACCTGTTAAATCTAGTACCACAGATTCGGAAACTTTAATTTCCATTCCAACTCCCAAAGGAACAATTAAATCCCAACCATGATCAGTTACACCATTGAATGGAGATGGAGAAGCCGGCTTATCTTTTACATCCCACTTTAAGTAACCAACACCACCATAAGCATATGGATTAACACCTTTCGCATTAAATGGACTTAGTAGTAATCGAATATCAAATGGAAGTAGAGAAGTTTCCCAATAGCTTTTAACATTGTCGGTACCTGAAAGTCTTCCATATCCGGCACCCAATTCAATATCAAATGCATGAGATAATTCAAATCTCAAAAAACCTCGCCCCAAAAAAGATACCTGAACATCATTATTCTCAAATTCTGTTGCAGGCAGTAAACCGTTACCCTGTAATCCAAATTTAATGCTGTAGTCGTTAAATTGACTAAACACTTGTTGATTACTAAGTGTAAAAGTTAAAAATACTAAAATGAAAAACAAAGATGACTTTTTCATTTGGGCCCTTTTGTTTTTTTAATAAATTACTTCTTAAGTAAATCCCTTATTTCACCTAATAGAACTTCTTCTTTTGAAGGAGCAGGAGGTGCAGCAGGAGCTTCTTCTTCTTTTTTCTTCATGCTATTAATTCCTTTTACAACTAAGAAAATAGCAAATGCAATAATTATAAACTCAATTATAGTGTTGAGAAAAGCTCCATAACTTACTACAACAGCTTTAGTTTTTTCTGTTGCTTCCTGAACAACCCAAGTAAGGTTTTTAAAATCAACACCACCTAAAAGAACACCAATCGGCGGCATAATTACATCTTTAACTAAGGATGCAATGATTTTGCCGAAGGCAGCGCCTATTACAATACCGACTGCCATATCAACTACATTGCCTCTCATTGCAAACTGTTTAAATTCTTTCATCATTCCCATAACTAAATCCTCCTATAGATTTGTTTTTTAAAATAAAGTATAAGTTATTCCTATTTGTAAAGCTTCTTTTAATTGAGTTTTTAATGTTTGATCTTTATCATAAAGAATAACAACATTGAAATTTACATTAAATAAATTACTTATTTTGGCTGTAAGAGTATTATCCCATCTTACATCCCAAACTGATAATTCCTTAAAGGAACTAAAAAGTCCTAAATCAGTTGTGAATAAAATATTTTCGGCAAGTTGAGCTTCCCCTGCAATTCCGGCTTCAATTCCGGTTTCAAATTTGAATTTTTCAATTTCTTGTGGTGTATCGGGATCATCTGAATACTTATTAAATTTACTAGTGATTGTTTCTTTAAATCCTAAACCAGCTCTAAAATTCCAATTAGGAAATTGCTGGTAAGTAAAACCTAATCCCTGTTGAAAATATCCGGGATCAAAAAATGCGGCAGTTTGAAGAATTGGATCTGTCGAATAGTCAAAACCGTTAGCAAGTACGGTTCGAAAAATATTGCTGACATAAGGATCTACAACCCAGCCAAATGAATATGAAAGCATATTTTGCATATAGATTTCATTATCAGCTGTTCTAAATTCTTGATCACCTATTTTTGTTTTTCCAAAAGAAATTTTTAGTGTATTGTTAAATTTCCACGGATTAGAATAATATTTAAGACTGAAATTTCCTATTAAACCGAATGCTAATGAATTTTCACCACCCTTTGCCCAATTGCTTAATGAAACCTGACTTATATTAAAACCAACTACACCCGTTGGCAACCATGTATTTTGTTTTATTTCTTCTTTTTTATCCTGTGCAAAAATGCTTCCGGCAATTATTAAGAAAATGAATATGTACTTTTTAATCACTTTTTATCCTCCGTATTTTCTGTTAATCAAGTATTGAATATATTGTTTTAAATTATTGTACTCATATTTTTTATCTAAATGCAAATCTATGTATTTATTAAATTTACTGCTTTCAAATTCTGTGTTTTCAAAGTTAGAAAAAGAAATTAAATGTGCTTTTGGAAAATGGGTTTTTAATTTATCAACAGATAAATAGTTGATTTTAGTATTATTAACTAAATCCATTACAACTACATCTATTTTTTCATTTACTTCCAATTTATGTAAATTGTTGTGCGGAATATCAGCGATTATATTCAAATCGTTAATATCTTTCAAAAGTTCAATAAGACCTTTTCTAAAAATTTCGGAATTATCAACTAAAACTAAATTCATTTGTTGCTAAGTTTATTAAAATAAATAAGAAATATAAGTTAATAGTATTAGAACCCAAGTAACAAATATCTTTTTTTTATGTCACATAAAATGTGACAAGCAAAAGTTCTATGATGGATAAAAGGAAAAAGTAATTAATATATTTTAATCTAAAATTTTATTTTTGTAAGCATATATAGCTAATTCAACATTAGATTTCATTGACATTTTTTCCATTATTCTTTTTCGATATGTATTTACGGTATTGGGGCTAAGATTTAATATTTCAGAGATACTTTTAATTGATTTACCTTCTGATATCAATTTAATAACTTCCATTTCTCTTTCAGAAAGTTTTGAGTGTGGAATATTTGTTGTTTTCGTAAAGACTTCTTCCGCTAACTGTTCGGCAATAGCTTCCGTGATGTATTTTTTCTTATTTAAAATAACATGAATTGCTTTCACTAGTTCACTTGCAAATGATTCCTTTGAAAGATAACCGTCGGCACCTGCACGAAATGCTCTAATTGCATAACTTTCTTCAGGATACATACTAAAAACAAGAACCGGAAGGTCTTCCTTAAACTTTCTTATATCTTTAAGAATATCTAACCCGTTTCTTCCTGGCAAGCCAATATCTAAAATAACTACATCAATATTCCTATCCATAACTAGCTTTAGGGCTTCTTCTCCAGACTCAGCTTCACAGCAAACGTTAAAGTCAACTTCACTATTAAGGTAAACTTTTATACCTTCTCTAAATATAGGATGATCATCGGTAATTAAAATATTATACATTTGGAATAGGATTTAATTTATTATTAATAAGCAGTTTAAATTTGACGAAAAAATATGTACTTCTCAAGTAAATAGAATAAAAAATATTTATTATCATAAATATTAAAATTTTGCTAAAAATACTTTGTTAAAGTTCCATTCTCATTTTTATACGGAGCCCATAGTAATGAAACTAACTCCACATCTATATCAGACTTTTTAGGACGAATTAGTACTTTTTCAAATTCTTCTGTTGATATGTCAAATCTTTCAGTGAAATTATCCACTTCTTCTTGAAAATTATTTTGTAATTCTACTAATTTAGCGTTTAATAATCTTAAATTTTCTTTTGCTCTGTTAACATCTTGCGATTCTTTCATTGCACGTCCCGCCGTTCGTATTGTCGTACCGGCTTTTCCTATTGTTGATCTGCTTACAGCTTTGCGACCTAAGAAAGCGCCGAGCAATGTTGCTCCAAATGATATTGCCGCCTGCAATTTCTGCTGTTTGGATTGGGATTGCTCTATCTGTATCCGGTCGGTTGCTCTTTTAATTTTAGTTTGAAGAGAATCAATCTTTTTTGCATAAGCGTTTCTTTTCTTCTCAATCCATTCGTCACGCCGTTCTCTGGCAATCTGTCTTAAACGTATCTTAAAATCTTTTGAAGTTTCATTTGGTTCTGAAGTTAAATTAATTGTAGGACTTTTAAGAAGTTGGATATTATAAGTCCTATATATAAACTCCTTGAAATCTTTTTCCCACAAAGAATAATTTATCTTATTTATTGCAGCCCTTGGTAAACTATCAAACTGAATATTTTTCTCCGGTTTTTTGGAAAGTTCGGATAATTCCATATCCAGTTCTTCGGAATTGTTGAAATCAACGGTTAACACATCATCTTTTATTTGAGTTATTAAACGCACTTGTTTATTTATATCTATATTTTTTCTTTGATTTCTAAAATTGACAATAGCCCCGGTATATAAAAAAGGTTTGTACAAAAGAGTTTCTCCATCTCTAAGTTGACCTCTATATGGAATGAAAAGTTGTTTTATTTCAGAAGGAAGAGCCGGTCTATTTAATGATATTGACTTTTTGTTTTTAGTCGGTTCAGGCATAGCAGCAGTTGATTTTGTACTCGACTTAGTCAATTTTTTAATCTGGGATCGTGTAAGCGGACCTCTTAAATAAGACATTGCCCATCTGGTATGAAAAATAATAGGTTTATTTTCATGTACATTATTAAGTAGGAATACTCTTTTATCAAGATTAGATAAAAGAGTTTCAAGATTTTTTCGGTTGAAGGAAATACCCGACTCAGTTGCAGAACCTTGAAGCCCGCTTAATACTCTATCAACATCTTGTTTAGTTTGAAGTCGTCCTATAAACCACGTCCCAGCATTTGATAAACTTTTATAGTCTAAATCAATTGGATTTTGAGTTGCGAGCATAACGCCCAAACCGAAAGCACGGGCTTGTTTCATAAGTGTAAGTAAAGGCTTTTTTGAAGGCGGATTAGAAATCGGAGGCATAAATCCAAACAGCTCATCAATATATAATAATGCTCGTAAACTTGTAGTCCCGGATTGCATTCTCATCCACTCTAAAACATTATTTAACAATAGTGAAACAAAAAACATCCGCTCTGTATCCGATAAATGTGCAATATAAAATATTGAAACCCTTGGATTCCCTTGCTGTGTATATAGTAAATTGTTTACATCAAGAGCTTCACCTTCAAGCCACGATTGAAATGATGGGGAAGAGAGTAGGTTATTAAGTCCCATTGCAAGTTTAAATCTGTCTTTGCTCGGGAAAAACGATTCAATATCCATAACGCCAATTTTAGTTATCGGCGGATTTTGAACGGACTGAATTAAACTTGTTAAATCAAGGTCTTGACCTTTCTTCCAGTAGAATTTAAATATATTAGATATTAGTATATGCTCACGGCTTGTAATTGGATCTGCATTTATTCCCAGTAGTCCAAGTAAACTGGAAGTTGTTGATTCAATTTTATCTGCAAACCAATCTCCATCCTCCAACAAATTATGGTTTGGTGCTTCAAATGATTTAAGTATTGATATGCTTTTGCCGGCACTGCTTCCGGGAGTATAAATATTAAAATCAGCCGACTCCTTCAGCATTTTAATTCTATTGGCATCTTCACCCCATTTGGCTAACCCGGATTTCCAAAGAGAAGCTTGTTTTTTTGCAAACTCTTCTTCCGTTAATCCTTTTTTACGGGCTTCAGATTTATTTATCCATGGTAAAAATTCTTCGGGAGATAAGTTAGGAAAGGTTAATAATAAATTAGTTATATCGCCTTTGGGATCAATAATTATTGATGGTATAGAATCGATTGCAGCTTCTTCAAGTAATGAAATACAAAGTCCTGTCTTACCGCTGCCGGTCATTCCAACGCAAACGGCGTGGGTCGTTAAATCTTTTGAGTCGTAAAGAACTAAATCATCTTCAATACTATGGGAAGAAGTATTAAATTGTTTACCTAAGTAAAAAGAACCGAGTTTTTCAAAATTATTCATTCCATTCTCCAAAAAATAGTTTAATACCGAATTAAATTTAATAAATTAACCTTAACATTTCACTATTAACAATAGTGAAAAAATGAATAATTTATGGGGTTAGATAAAAAAAATAATTATTTTATTTTGATGAAATAAAAATAAGTTTGTATATTAGTATTAAATATTTAACACCCTAAACAATACTTAGTAACAAATCAAAGGAGAAAACAGATGGCTTCAATTAAAATATCAGATATTGAAGGAATTGGACCGGCAATTGAAAAAAAATTGAATAAAGCCGGTGTTAAAAGTGTTAACGGATTGCTTAAAACTGCTGCTTCTGCAAAAGGAAGAAAAGAATTGGCTAAAACAACCGGTTTTGAAACTAAAACAATTTTATCATGGGTTAACATGGCAGATTTATACAGAGTAAAAGGTGTTGGAAGTGAATATTCTGAATTACTGCATGCTGCAGGCGTAGATACCGTAAAAGAATTACGTAATAGAAAACCTGAAAACTTGGTTAAGAAAATGGAAGAAGTAAATGCGAAAGGTAAGAAAAGATTAGTAAGAGCGGTTCCTACTCTTAAGAGAGTTCAATCATGGGTTGAACATGCAAAAACATTAGATCCAATGGTTACTCACTAAATAGCTACCTATGTTTATGCCCTGACATTTTAATGTTGGGGCAGCTTAATTCAATACCTTCCAAATAAAATATTCTTACCACTTAACCATTCTTTTTGTTAACTTTTAACTGAAAAATTTAATCGGATTTTTTATTTGTTAACATTTAGGAGAGTACTATGGAATATAGATTCTTAGGTAAATCAGGTTTGCGTGTATCCGCTCTTTCTTATGGAGCTTGGATCACTTTTAAAGACCAAGTTGAAGAAGATACCGCCTACAGTTGTATGAAAGAAGCATACGATGCAGGTGTTAATTTCTTTGATAATGCCGAAGCTTATGCTAAAGGTGATGCAGAGATAATAATGGGAAATGTAATTAAGAAAGCAGGATGGAAAAGAAGTGATTTAGTTTTATCCACTAAAATATTTTGGGGCGGCGAAGGAATTAATGATAGAGGGTTGTCTTATAAGCATATTATTGAAGGGACGAATGCAGCTTTGCAAAGATTACAAACCGATTATGTTGATTTGATTTATTGCCACCGTCCGGATATTCATACACCCATTGAAGAAACTGTTTGGGCAATGAATCAAGTAATTAAAGAAGGGAAAGCTTTTTACTGGGGAACAAGTGAATGGAACGCTAAGCAAATAACCGAAGCATATTTATTCGCTCGAAAGGAGCATTTAATTCCGCCTACAATGGAGCAACCAGAATATAACATGTTCAGAAGGGATAAAATTGAGAGGGAGTTTTTGCCTTTATTTAAGGATTACGGATTAGGGACAACAACATGGAGCCCCCTAGCCAGTGGTATATTAACAGGTAAGTATAACGACGGTATTCCTGATAAAAGCAGATTGTCTCTCGAAAGTTATCAATGGTTAAAAGATAGAATTTTCTCCGGTGAGGGTATACATAAAATTGAGAAAGTTAAAAAATTAGTTCCAATTGCAAACGAAATTGGAATGTCAATGGCAGGAATGGCTTTAGCTTGGTGTCTCAAAAACCCTAATGTTAGTAGTGTAATTACCGGTGCTTCAAAACCTGAACAAGTGAAAGAAAATATGAAAGCAGTTAACGACCAAAGTAAGTTAACATCTGATATAATGGAAAAAATAGAAGAGGTTTTACAGAATAAACCTTCACAAGCACCTGACTGGCGAGGATTATAAAACTTAAACTTAGTGCCCGCTTAATGATAAATTAGGCGGGCATTTATTCCAAGCAAAATTTATTGAATCTTGTATTACCTTCTGCAAAGATCAATTACCAAAAAAATACGGTAAATTTCAAAAAGTACTAGTTAAGAAAAACCTCCAAATATAAACTTGCTAATAAAATTATTTATTTATGCTTAAAGCCGTTTTTATCTAAATTAGCTTTTGTATCAGCAATTGAAAATTCAGATAACTTCATACCACAAAGCGGGCACTTCCCGGGGCTATCTGAAATTACGTTTGAGTTCATTGAACATTGGTATACTTTCCCATCTTTATTTTTATCAATTGCGGCAACATCAATTATACCCTTTCTCACAATACTCCCATTTACCTGAGTCTCTTTAATTGTTTTTTCAACTGCAGCTGATTTTGATTTTTCTTTCTGATTGTTGCAACCGGTGAAAATATAAATGGATATTAAAATAAGAAACGAGACTACAATAAATTTATTCATTACAACTCCTTCTTTCTGGGTTAAGATATTTGTTTTTAACCGACTGGTTAATCTAAAATATTAACTTTTGCGGCAGCGAAATTATCTGTATGCATATGACCGAGTAATGATACAATTTTTGTTCTAACAATTTCATCAGAAATTGATTCATGGGCAACTACTAAAACAACAGTATTATTAATATCTCTTGCATAAAAGGATACAATTTCCCCGGATTTATTCTTTTTAAATCCTTTTGAATGAACTACAGCAACGTTGATTTCTTGATTGATTTCACTCCCGGTACTAAACTTGCTGAAAGAACCAAGATCATTGGTCGGAGCAAAATAAAATTTATAAACCAAAAAGACAGCTGCGAAAATTAATATCGGCAATATTAATTTACTCAATTTCTCCATATGTTTTTCTAATTAAATAATTATAGGTATTAGTAATAATTTATAAATACAAAAAGTTTTATAAAATAAGTAATTAATTGATTAGATGTCAAAAACCATCAATCAACCATCTTCAAGACTCGCGTAGCATTTAAAATTGCTATTAATGCAACTCCCATATCACCGAAAACCGCTTCCCACATTGTTGCTATTCCGAATGCTGCAAGAATAATAAACATAAGTTTTACACCGAGCGCAAAAATGATGTTCTGCCAGACAATTTTTCTTGTTTTCTTTGCTATCCTGATTGATGTAGGAACGCTTGAAGGTGTATCGTTCATAAGTACTACATCCGCAGTTTCAACTGCAGCATCTGAACCGAGAGCGCCCATCGCAATTCCAACATCTGCACGGGCAAGAACAGGTGCGTCGTTTATGCCGTCGCCTACAAAAGCTATTTTTTCATTTTTCCCGGATTCTAATATGAACTTTTCTATGTACTGCACTTTATCTTCAGGAAGCAATTCAGCATAGACTTCGTCAACTTTTAGCTTTTCGGCAATTGTTTGTGCAGCAAAGGAATTATCGCCGGTAAGCATAACGGTCTTTTTAACACCGAGTTTCTTAAGTTCTTTAATAGCTAATTCCGCATCTTCCTTTATAGTATCTGAAATAACAACATATCCCGCATATTTTGAATCTACTGCGATGTGGACCACAGTTCCGTCTATGTTGCACTTATCGTGTTTAATGTTTTTTTTGTGAAGTAATTTATCATTTCCCACAATAACAATTTTACCGTCAATTTCGGCTTCGATTCCATGTCCGGCAATTTCGTTTACATCTCCGACTAGTGTCTGCTCTACATTATTGTTATATGCTTCTGAAATTGATTGAGCGATAGGATGATTTGAGTTTACTTCAGCATAAGCGGCATATTTCAATACTTGATCTTTACCATAACCATTTGCAGGTACAATTTCAGAAACTTTAAATTCTCCTTTTGTGAGAGTTCCTGTTTTATCAAAAACTACCGTTTTAATTGCGGTAAGAGCATCTAAATAATTCGATCCTTTAACTAATATCCCTCTGCGAGATGCTCCACCTATTCCGCCGAAATATCCGAGCGGAATACTTATGACCAAAGCACAAGGGCAAGAAACAACCAGCATAATTAATGCTCTGTAAATCCAAACCGAAAACTGTTGCCCTTCTACAAACAAAGGGGGCAGAACTGCTACAAGAATTGCACCGAAAACTACGGCAGGCGTATAATAACGTGCAAATTCGGTGATGAATTTTTCCGTCTTTGCTTTTTTTGATGTTGCATTTTCAACAAGTTCCAGAATTTTAGCAATGGAAGATTCCCCGAATAATTTTGTTACTTTTACAGTTAAAGTGCCCGATTTATTTATCATTCCCGCCATTACGGTTTCACCTTCTTTAGCTGAGCGGGGAACAGATTCACCTGTAAGTGCAGAGGTATCTAACATTGAATTACCTCCGATTACTTCGCCATCCAATGGAACTTTTTCGCCGGGTTTGATTAGTATTTTATCACCAACAGTTACTTCCTCCGGTGCTATTTTTTTTACTTTATCCTTATCTAAAAGGTTTGCATGGTCCGGACGAATTTCCAATAGACTTTTAATTGATCTGCGTGAGCGATGCACAGCAAGGTCTTGGAAGAATTCTCCAACGTTGTAAAACACCATAACGGCAACAGCTTCCGGCATTTCGTGTATTGCAAATGCACCGAGCGTAGCGACAGACATTAGAAATTGTTCATTAAAGACTTGTCCTTTTACAATATTCAGCACCGCAGTTTTTAAGACACCCCAGCCGCTTAAAAGATATATTGTAACAAACACAATATACTCTGCCCAATGGTAAGGTGTATTCTGTAAATTATCCTTAAAAATAATTCCAACTACTAGAAAAGAAATAAAAAAGAAAATTTTAGTTAGTTCTTTTTTAACATCAAATTCTTCATCTTCTTCCTGATCATTATCTATAATTTCTACTTCCGCTTCGATTTCTTTTATTCTCTTTTTTACCTTTTCTATATTGTTGGTATCAATTTGAATAAAGGAGTTAGCAAAATTTACAGATACAAAATTAACTTCTTCTAATTTTGCTACACCGTCTTCAATTTTAGCAGCACATGAAGCGCAGCTTAGATTTTTTATTTTATATTTTTTCATAGTTAACCTTTTACAATTTCTTTTTCATAAGAGGTATGGAAGTTGTTAAATAACCGCCCTAAATTGCAAGAATTAAATATACTTACAAATTAGTAATTACGTTTTTTAATTTACTTTGAATAATTTCCGCAACTTCCCGCACAGTATTATTACTTACCGGGTCCATATTTGCAACCGAATCGATTGCAGCAACTATTGTTTCGCTATTATCATTAATATAAACAATTACATTGCATGGAAGCAGAAGACCCAATTGCTCTTCCGCTTGTAACGCTTTATAAGCATTCGGCGGATTGCAAGCTGCTAAAACTCTATATGGTTTAAAGTCAACATCAAGTTTGTTTTTAAGAATCGCTTTAAAATCCAAATCGGCTAAAACTCCGAATCCTTCTTTCTTTAACGCTTCTTTTGTTTTCTCAATTGCTTCTTCAAAGTTAAAATCAACCGCTTTCCAAAATCCATAATTTGTTTTTTCCATTTTTAATTCTCCTTTTTTTATAATATATGTTTTTATGCGTTATTATTAAATTGCTTCTTCACCGCGCTCGTTAGTTCTAATTCTAACAGTGTTAGAAACATCAATTACAAATATTTTACCGTCACCGGGATTTCCCGTATGTGCTGTTTTTTGAATAACATTAACAACTTCCTCGAAAATATTGTTATGGACTACAAGTTCAATCTTTGTTCTTGTAACATAATCGTGTAATCCGTCTTGGAAAGAATCATCTGCATCTTTAGCTTTTGTCCTACCGAATCCTTTTACTTCCGAAATAGTTAATCCGGGCAGACCTTCAATTTTGTGAAGCGAGGAGATTATGTTATCTACCTTAAACGGTCTTACTATTGCTTTTATTTCTTTCATAATTTACACCTTTAATTTAATGAGCCGGCTTACAATAAGCCGGCAATAAAATGATTATAATTCCCTCTCTTGTGGTTTTATAGCAAACCATTTATAAAGAGCCGGAAGGACAAGCAACGTTAAGATTGTTGAAGTAAATAATCCGCCGACAACTACCGTTGCAAGCGGTCTCTGCACTTCGCTGCCTATTCCGGTTGAAAATAAAAGTGGAATCATTCCAAGCGCTGCCGCAAAAGCAGTCATAAGAACAGGTCTTAATCTCATACTTGCTCCTTGTATCGACGCTTCGTCGATGGAATAACCTTCTTTAATCAGCTGATTAAAATATGTTACCAAAACAATTCCATTTAACAGCGCAATTCCAAAGAGGGCAATAAATCCGACGGAAGCCGGAACGGAAAGATTTAATCCTGCAAGCCAAAGGGCAACAATACCACCGATTAGTGCCATAGGAACATTGAGAAAAATTAGCAATGCATTCATAAATGAGTTGAAATTTGAAAATAATAAAATGAATATTATGAACAAAGTTATCGGCATTACAACAGCTAGTCTATTATTAGCTGCCTGCTGAAGTTTAAATTGACCGCCCCATTCAACATAATATCCGGGAGGTAAATTCACTTTGGCTTTTATTGCTTCCATTCCTTTTTCTACAAATGTTCCTACATCTGTTCCAACAACATTGTTTTGGATAGTGATAAATCTTTGGCTGTATTCTCTTGTAATTTGACGCGGTCCAACAATTTCCAGGACGGATGCCAACTGCGAAAGCGGAACGAGGATACCGTTTGGCGCTTTAACCAGAACGTTTTTTATTTGATCCGGAGTACTGCGAAATTGTTTTGCAAAGCGAACAAAAATATCGAATCTTTTTACAACTTCAAAAAATTGCCCTGCTTCGCTTCCGCCAATTGCCGTTTTAATTACGTTTTGAACATCTTCAATATTAATACCGTATCTGGCAATTTTATGGCGATTAACTTTTATCAAGAGCTGAGGTGCTCCTCCGATTTGGTTAACTTGAACATCCGCAGCGCCCGGCACTTGCTCAATTACACGCATAATTTCATCCGATTTTTTCTTTAACACATCAAGATCATCGCCGAATAATTTTATTGCAATTTGTGCTCTAACACCGGATAATAATTCATCAACACGCAACTGAATAGGCTGTGTAATATTTACCGCAATACCAGGAACATCGCTTAATTTTTCCCTTATAACATCCTCAAGACCAACTTGTGTTTTTGCGCTGGTCCATTCGCTGCTTGGTATTAACTGAACTATAGATTCCACAACATTAATCGGTTCCGCATCCGATCCGACTTCGCCCCTGCCAATTCTGGAAACTACCTCTTTAATATCCGGTATTTGCATTAATCTCTTTTCAACAATATCAGTTATGCGCGTTCCTTCATTAAGAGAAATTGAAGGCGCCAAAGTTAAACGAACAACAATTGTTCCTTCCATAAGTCTTGGAGTAAATTCGGAACCGAGACGGGGATAAATTAAACCGCCAAGAATTAGGAGTAAAGTAGCCAGAATAACTGCTGCATAACGCTTTTTCACAAAATAAGTAACTACCGGCTGATAAATTTTCAGCATCATTCGTACAATCCAAATTTGATGTTCGCCGCCTTGCTGTTTAGATTTTTTTGGTCGCCTCATTAAGAAAAAGGAAAGTACCGGCGCAAGGAATATAGCAAATAGCAATGAGCCTGCCATCGCAAGTGAAATTGTATATGCCAGTGGGCGGAAAGTTTTTCCGGCAACTCCTTCAAGTGTAAAAAGAGGGACAAAAACAACAATAATTATCAGCACTGCAAATATAATCGGACGTAGAACTTCAACAGTGGCACGTAATACTATGTGAATCCGGGATTCGCTCGAGTCTGACGACCGTAGCATTCTATCTACATTTTCAACAATTACCACACTTCCGTCAACCATCATCCCTATTGCAATTGCAAGTCCGCCGAATGACATTAAGTTGGCAGAAATGCCAAGAAATTTCATCCCGATTATTGCAAAGAGAACAGAGAATGGAATTGAAATTGCTACTACTAAACTAGGTCTGAAAGCTCCGAGAAATATAATTAATATCAGAATTACTAAAAATATAGCTTCTTCCAACGCATTTGTAACGGTTTTAACGGCTGCTTCCACAAGCGTCTTCTGTTCATAATAGGCATGAATTGTTATGCCTTCAGGCAGCATCTCATTTATCTGTTCCAATTTATTTTCAATATCCCTAATTACTTGGGACGAGTTAGCACCGAAAAGCTTTACAATTTGACCAACTACTACTTCGCCGGTTCCGTTACGTGTTGCAGTCCCGTAACGGACAGCTCCGCCGACTTTTATCTCAGCTACTTGATTTAAATATATAGGTATCCCATCAACAGCTTTAACTACAATATTTTTTATATCTTCAATTTTACTTGTTAATCCAACTGATCTTATTGTAAATTGTTCGCCATTTTTTACAATGTATTGTGCTCCTACGTTTAAATTGTTAGAACGAATTCTATCCAGTACTTCGTTTACACTTAAGTTGTAACGGATGAGAGCATTTGGATCAAGTACGGTTTGGTATTGCTTTACCCAGCCTCCTATCCCCAACACTTCGGTAACACCGGGTACCGTCTGCAAAGGATAACGAATAAGCCAATCTTGAATTGAACGTAATTCGGTTAGAGAATATTTCCCGGTCGAATCATCGAGATAATAATACATTATTAAGCCCATTCCGGAGGTTATCGGTCCCATTTGCGGAGTGCCGAAACCCTCGGGTATTTGTTCGGATGCTTCTTTTAATCTTTCGCCAACAATTTGTCGGGCAAAATAAATATCGGTATTATCCTCAAAATATAAATTTACAATAGATAAACCGAAATTTGACGTTGACCTTACCAATTTCAATTTCGGTAATCCGCTCATTGCGGCTTCTACAGGAAAGGTAACATATTTTTCGATTTCTTCGGGCGAGTAACCTTCGGAGACGGTAAATACCTGGACAACTGTAGGTGAAACATCAGGGAATGCATCAATGGGTAATTTTTTATAACTTAAATAACCCGCTCCAAGAATTAATATCCCAAGCACTGCCATTAGAAACCGATTTTGTAACACAAATTGAATAATCTTTTTCATTTTTATAATTCCTTTTTCGTTTTGTTAGTCTTCATCAGCGAATGAACTCTTTTCGATTTCGGACTTAATCACAAAACCATTTTCCGCTACATATTTTTGTCCGGCTTTTAGTCCGGAAATAATTTGAACGTAATTATCATTTGTATAACCGGTTTTTACAGGCTGCGGTATAAAACCTTTATCTGTTTGAACAAAAAGAACGGATTGTTCATCCATGGTTGCAATTGCTGTTTTAGGTACTGCTACCGGTACTTTGATTTCCTTTATTTGAACTCGTCCTGTAATAAACAAACCGGGTTTCCAAATGCCACTTACATTACCAAGATTTACTCGTGCAATGGAAGTTCTTGTTATTTCATTAACTGTAGGGCTAACATAAAATATTCTTCCTTTTAATTTATAATCACTACCGGGTGACGTTATTAAAACATGTTTACCTACATTAATCTTCAGTAGATCTTTTTGATATACATTTAGTTCAGCCCAAACAGAACTAAGGTCGGCAATTTTAACTGCATGAATTCTATCACCAATTAGTTCACCCGGCGTCATATGAAGTTCGAGAATCGTTCCGTTTATTGAGGATTTTACTTTGTATTCCACAAGACTTTCGTTACTTTCGATAGTAGCTATAACTTCGCCGGTTTTTACTTTATCGCCTATTTTTTTGTAAATCTTTTTTACAATCCCGCCGAAACGTGGTATTATGTGCGCTACTTTGTAGGGATTGGGAACCACTTCACCCGTAAGGTCAAGATGTAATTCTATTTTTCCGGGTTTTGCTTCTGCAACTACAACACCAAATTCCTTTATAACCTCCGGAGATATTTTTGCAATTTCAATTTGATTTTTTAACTCACTGTTTTTAGCGGACTTTGCAACAATTGGTTTGGCAATTTTATCCGTGCTGCTACCGTTCATTATTAAAAACACTAGCAGTCCACCTAATACGACCCCAATAGTTAAATAGATTAAATTACTTTTCTTCATTTTGTGGTATCCTTGCTTTATATTCAAAATTAAAATTTGTTAATGTCATTTCTTCAAGTTCAATTATATTTTTATTATATTCTGCGACAGCACTTACGTATTGCGATTCCAATTCAAATAAACTCCGCTGGGCATCCAATACATCGAGAACCGTAAATCGTCCAAGCAGATTACCTTGATTAATAATCTTAAAAGCATTTCTTGCTTGAGGAATTGATTCCTTTTCAAGTTTCTGCAACATTACATCGTAAGCATTAATATTATTGTACAAAAATTCTAGTCTTGCTTTTGCTTGATTAAGTATATTGTTAAAATTGAATTTGGTTTGATCATTCCTGATTATAGCTTCTTGAATATTTCCTCTGTTATTGTCAAATAGAGGAATGGGTAATGATAAACCGAAAACAAAAACATTGTCCTTCGTTTCATTTATGCTTCTTAAACCGAATGAAACAGATAGATCGGGGATTACATTCGATTTCTCCAGTTCAATAGCCGTCTTTCCACGTTTCATCTCGGTTTTAAATTGAACTAACGTTGGCGATTGAATAATAAGAGCAGTTAATTTATCCAATTGAGGAATGTTATATTTCAAATTACAAATGTTTTCAACAGAAGAAAATTCCATGTTTGGATTACCAAGTAGAGCTTTAAGTCTTGTTATCTCTGAGGAAATCTGCATTTTCGTATTTTGAATTTGAATTTCAAGAGATGTTGTGATTAAAGATGCTCTTGATGATTCGGCAGGGGAGACCTTCCCCGCGTTTATTCTCCGCTTAAGGTTAATTAGAAAGTTATGCGAAATTTGCAGTAACTTTTTATTCAAATTGTTTTGATGTTGAAGTGAAGAAATAATAGTAAAAGACCTTCTTATTTCCGAAATCAGATTAAGTCTTTCTTTCTCCAATTTCCATTTCGCAATATCAGAATTAATTATTTGCAGCTTTTGAGCTTTGTTTAATCTACCGCCTAAGACAAAGTTTTGCGTTATGGAAAAGGTATTTTCACTTGCATTAAAGCCGTTAAAATCGCCCGAACCCAAAAAGTTTTCTGCTTCAAACCCGATCTCGGGATTCGGGTATAACCCGGCTTGTAAAGCCAAAGCTTGAAACGCATTGATCTCAAGCTTTTTAGACTTTAATCCCGGATTATTTTTCAGTCCTAAAATAATTGCATTATTCAAGCTGAGATAGTCGGATGTTTTCAATTTTTTGCTATTTAACGAATCTAAAAAATTATTGTAAAACTTGTTAACAGCAGTAGAATCTTGTGCAAATGAACCGATTGAACTTAATAGTACAATTATCCCGGATAAAATTATTGTTTTACTTAACATAAAAAGTATCCTTAAAAAAGTTTTAATTAAAAAATTAAGTGTAGTCTGTAATCAGACTACAATGACGGGATGAATTGATGTAATCAGATTAAGAGGGAAATAGTAGAATAACTATCCAGCGGGATATTATTTATAATTATGTTTGTACGTTGCGAATTAGCTAAAAAGTTAAATTTTATGAAGTTGTCAAAATTTATATTGGATAATATTTTTAGTTTACCGAATAATGATTTATTTGTTTTTACAAAATCTTCATCGATGTGATGATCTAGTTTATAGTCAGTACAATCATTGTAAACAAACTTATCTTTTGTATCACTATTAAGGTGTAAATTATTATTGATATGAGAATCTACAATATTTTCAACATGTGTATGGTTTCCCTCGCCAATGCACAGAACCTTCTGACTCAACTCGAAATGAAAAAGTGTAATGTGGGATAGAATTAATGTTAATAATATTAAAGCAACAAAACGGTATTTATTTGTAAGTGTGTTCATTTATGTAATTCTTCTGCATGTTCTAATGCAGCCGCTATTATTTTATCGATATGTTCATCTGCTAAAGTATAATAAACCATCTTTCCTTGCTTTCTGTGTTTTACCAATCTTTGCCCTCTTAGTAACCGTAATTGATGAGAAACAGCAGAAACAGAAACGTTAGCCAGAGCCGAAAGGTCGCAAACACAAAGTTCTTCTTTGGTAAGAGCCATCACAATTCTTAAACGTGTCGGGTCACCCAGAACTTTTAAAATTTCCGATGTATCATTTATTATGGTTTCATCAGGAAAGTTTTTCTGAACTTTCAATACTTTTTTCTCATCAATATATGTTACTCCGCAAACGGGAGCATCAATGTGATTTTTCATAAACTAAACATACAAACATTTGAGCAAATGTGCAAATGATATTTTTAGTATTATTCTTCGAAAGGGGAGAATTGAAGATTATTATTTATTCAGTTTGAAAAAAAAGGAAGGGTTCATGAATATTTCAAGAACCCTTTTAAAATCTATAATCTTAAAATTTAGCTTTTTGCGGTACAGCCGTTTTTGCACTGGTCATTACACTTATGACCATCTTTCATGGTTTGTGTCATTTTAACTTTACCTGCTGCACTTGCTTTCATTTGTTTGGCTTTTAACTGTTTGCCATGTTTAGCTTTGCAAGCTGAACTACGATTATCTTTATTCTTACTTGTCATTTTTGCCTGCTTTGTTTTGCTGTATGGGCAGACAGTTTTGCAGTCTTTCTTATCCATATTAACTGTTTTAGTATAAGTTGTTTTCTTAACAATGTCAGCTTTTTTAGTTTGACTTTCCTGAGCAAATGTTAAACTTGCGGCAAATAAGAAAAGAACTAAAAAAAATCCTATAAATTTATATGAATTGTGATTTTTCATTGCTGCTCCTTTTATTGGTTTTCGTTTTAACGGATATCATATCTTTTATAAAGATAAAGAGTCTATTCTAGTAATGCAAGCCAAAAATAACTTATTGTGTTTGATTTTTTAGAATTTCTGGAAACCTAAGAAGGGGATTGTAACTGAACGATTTTAATGGAATAATCAGCAATGATAATATTGTACAAAGCCAAACAAATAATTTGCTGATCAGGATATTTTTATTTATTGATTTCTTATTTTTCGAATTATTTTATAGTCTCCATTAATCGGGAAGTATGTTCTATATCCTCTTGCCTGTCTCGTGTTTTAATGGAGCTTTTTACCTTTAATATGGGTTATGTCCATTTATAAAAAATAAAACTTGTGATTATCATAAACATCTGATTAATAAAATTGTCTGATCATCTTTTTGTTTACCATATGAGGTTAACTCATTATTTATTTTTTCATAAATAAGGGACAATTTATAATTTCTGTTATTAAGAATAGTCTGTTTTACTTTTTCCATTCCAAAGTATTCATTATTTTTATTTGAGGTTTCAGTTATTCCATCAGTCAATAATATAAATAAATCATTCTTGTCATATACAGTGCTGCTTGTTGTATAATCGAAGTCTTTTGTTGCTGCAATTGGAATTTGCTTTATAAGCAATTCCTCAAAATTGTTGGAATCATTTGTAAGTTTTAAAATCGGAAGATGAGCTGCGGTTGAATATTCTAAAGCAGAATTTGAATTAAATTTTAAAAATGCACACGTTAGAAACATGTTTTTCTTTTTTAAATCATACATTGTCTTGCTGGTTTTAGTTAAAATTGAACCAAGCTGTTCATCTTTGTTTAACAAAACGCGAATAGTGCTCTTAAACATCCCCATCATCGAACCTGCCGCAACTCCATGACCCGATACATCTGCAATATAACAAGTATTTGAATTCTCATTTTCGAAATAGTCAATTAAATCGCCGCCGACTTCATC
Organism: uncultured bacterium; assembly: GCA_965554225.1. GTDB lineage: Bacteria > Bacteroidota > Ignavibacteria > Ignavibacteriales > Melioribacteraceae > BMS3ABIN04. The sequence continues at coordinate 20,033 of CBEVZC010000048.1, forward strand.
AGTAGGATTCGATATTCCAAATATTTCAAAACGGTTATTTACAATTTCAATTTTGGGAACAAGGTTCGAGTGAAGCTCCTGTGCAAGGTTCATTTCAGCCTGAAGCCGTAAATTTTTTATTCCCTCCTTATTTATAAATATAACAAGCAGTATATATCCCAGAACCAATGTTACTAAAATTCCAATGGCATCAAAATATGCTCTTTCAGGGAAATCGGAAAGCAATGGTTGGTTAGCCTCTTTCCAAATGTTAATTCCAACTATAATCTGAAAAATGATAGTAAAAGGAAGAAATTTAAGATTTTTTGTCAAACTATAAACGTAGAATACTGCAACAATTCCAGAATAAAATACATTTATAAAAAGCATCGTTTCTGAAAATGAACCTTTTGAAAGCAAATCGATGATAAATCCAACTCCTGAAAATAAGAAGAATATCGCCGAGACAAATATTAGATATCTTCTCAATGATATATATCTCCAGAATTTGCTTTTATGTAAAAAGTTGTTTTTTGTCAATTTGGTCCTCTAAATAAATTCTAAGATCTGCTAATTAAAATTAAAATGTAGGTTAGATTGATTGTAAATATAAAGTATTTTTTGATTCTACGGTAAGAACATAAATAAATTTGTAAAAAAAAGTTTCATTGATAAACTGCAGATATTGAATTTTTAGTTGTCCTCGTAAGAACCTCTTTAAATTTACTTATGCACATAACGTGTTGCGGTTAAGCTAATGCCAATCCGCCGCGGCGGATTATTAAAAATTTATCTTACTGAACTATTGCTAAACTACAATTTCAAATGATCAACGCAAACTAAAAAATACCACGAAAAACC
>CBEVZC010000049.1:0-20774 GCA_965554225.1 uncultured bacterium
GGATGGTCCAAATTCGTTCCTTCTTAAAAAACAATACAAATGTTTCAATGAACTCGGCAAAAATACCTTCTCCACCCTTTGCTGCAGGCTTATCAATATCCGGGTAAGGCAAAATGATTTTGTGGTATAAAAAGAAAAGCAAAAATAATGCTGCTAAAATAGCAATTGTTATCATCCATGCTAAGGGTATATTTCCGGCGCGGGAAACGAACTCTGCACTCTCCACCTTTTTAAGCTTCGGATCGAGTTGGATAATGGCAAATGCCGGTTTATTCCAGTTTTTGTCATTAAATTCAAATCTATGACCCTCAACCAACTTTATACTTTTACTCCCTCTTTCATGAGCAAAGTTTACTACAACATTTTCGTTAGGCAGAGGTTTTTTTGAAAGATGGAAATAGACGATTCCTATATTACCGACTGTGTTTTCTTTTTTGACAATCTTTTTTTCTTTTCCGAATAAGTCCTTAATGGTTTTTGAAAACCAAGACAATTCCTTTTTGGTATTTTTTTGTTTTGCCTGCTGCCCGTTTTCTTTATTATTAGTATCTTCGTAAAATCCGTTAGAGGTATTTGTCTTTTTTACTTCGTTTATAATTAAATCAACATCGTTTCGTTTTCTGCTTAACATCCCAATTTTTAGAGTTGACGCATTTGTAACTATTCTTAAATTTCCCGGGAGTTCATTAAAACGAAGGGAATCAAAGTTTGAAATAGTTGAAATTTCTTGATTAGGATTTGATTGAATGCTTAACTCTACCGGCGGTAAACCCGTTGAGCTTTCAAGATATCCGGCAAGAATAATTAGTAAACCTTGGCCCGTAATCATTGCAAACCTGTAGAAAGTGCTCCTGATTCCCACAAAGAATGCCTGGTCATGTTTATCCAGACCGAGCATATAAAAACCATCTGCCGCAATATCGTGCGTAGCTGAACTGAATGCAAGCAACCAAAAAAAAGCAAGAGTATATCTGAAAAAATGTGGAACAGGAATGGTTAATGCGACTCCTGCCAAACCGGCTCCGACCAGTAACTGCATTGAAATAATCCAGAATCTCTTGGTTTTAAATAGATCAACAACAGGACTCCACAACGGTTTAATTACCCAAGGCAAGTAAAGCCAGCTTGTATATAAAGCAATATCGGTGTTTGATATTCCCAATCGCTTGTACATAATAACCGAAACGCTCATTACAATTACATAAGGAATCCCTTCGGCGTAATAAAGCGTGGGAACCCATGCCCATGGATTTCTGAATTTTTTCTTTTTACCCATAAATTTTTCTCGTTTAATGCCAGTATTTTTATAAATAACCGAAAAGTTAAGCAGTATGAGAAATAAAATACTTCTTAGCCATTAAAGCTGCACCTAATTCAGGCTGCATTTCCGCTTCCTTTATAACCACATCGGTAAATTGATTTTTAACCTTCGATCGAAATAATTCCGAATAATAATTCTTTTTTGTTATTAAACTTCCAATTAAACTAACAAACAAAACATGTTGAGCAATTCGTTTCTGCATTGCTTTTAAGTGTAATATTAATTCATCGCTTTCTACATCAAGAATTTGCTTGCAGATTTCATCGCCGTTTTCCGCTGCTTTCATAACAAAGGGAGCAACAGACGGGATATCGAAATTATTGCTATATACTTCAGTTATTAATTCGTTTGGAGTTTTAATGTTGAATTGATCGTTAACATATTTCTTTAGCAAGGTTTCTTCTCCGCGTTCGTCCATACTTTTTGCCACGGCAATTAATCCTTTACGTCCTAAAGTAAAACCGCTGCCGTCATCTCCAATGTATCTGCCGAACCCTCCAACTCGATGGATGTTGCCCAAAGCATCTTTCCCGAACATAATTGAACCGGTTCCCGCAATTAAAATGCTTCCGGGTTTACCGCCAAAAGCGCCTTCGAGAGCAACGCGTGCGTCACTTTCAACTTCGAACGAACGGATTGGAATATTCTCTTTATTGCAGAGCCTGAGAAATTCTTCCTTTAGCCTACTTGCATCTTTAGGTCTTCCTGCTCCGGTTGTTCCAAGTACTATTGAAGCAAGATCACTAAAGGATAGTTGTTTTTGCCGAAGACATTCCTTGACCAAATTTAATAATGTTCTGGAAACTTCGTCCGTCCCCTTTATAAGAAAATTGGTTGCATTTCCTCTGCATTCTGCTAAAATATTTAATTGCAGGTCGGTTAGTACTGCTTTTGATTTTGTACCTCCGCCGTCAATTCCAATCAAAAAGCTCATGTAAGAAATCCTTAAAAAATGTTTTGCAAAATAAGTATTTTATTATTTATTAAAAAGAGCCACATAAATAGCTTAGCTGGAAAATGTTACTACATTCTGCAAATCGGGAGTTTTTCTTTGCAAGATTAAAATTAGCTTCTGTACTACGAGGCGTTACTATTTGAATTGAATCTTAAAAAGAGTTTGGGTACTTTTACAAAACTAAAATATAAATGTCTTATTTAATGAAAAGAGCAGCAAAAATATTATTGTTATTCGGGACCATAAGCTTTGCTGCGCTCTTTATTGCTTCTCCTCTGCTTCACAATCATCGTCCTGATCTTAAAGACCATTATAATTGTCCAGCTTATATTCTAAATATTACGCTTGTTTCTTTTACGTTTGCATTCTTTATTGTGTTCCAAGCTAAGTTTCCAAAACCGAGAATAAAACCGATTCTAAATAGAATTTCCAATTTACCCCATATTGAAAAATTAAACCCCACAAACAAATCTCCGCCATTTAAATAATTTCTTGAAATTATAATTTTAATTAAACAAGTTAATTATTTTACTTTATAAAACTTAAGGAAAGAGCATGAAAAAGTATATGGTAATTATGCTTTTAATTTCTTTGCTTTTTAGCGGTTTTATAATTGCACAAGACTCTTTAAGTATTGCGCAAAGAGACTCAGCTAAGATTGCAAATTTGGAGAAAAGAATAAAAGCTTTAGAAGAAAAACAGAATGAAAGTGAGTTACAAAAATTATTGAGTGAGGCTGAGGAAAAATCGAACGAGAAGACTAAAGAGAAAAAATCAAAGATATTTTCAAGCGGTCAAAGATCTCTACAAGCAATAAATCCCGAAATGAGCGTTGTAGGAGATGTGTATGGGCAGTATGTGTTAAATAAAAATAATTTCTACGGAGATAATCGTACGGGCGCTTATTTTAGAACACTTTCCATACATTTCCAAGGCGGATTAGATCCCTTCAGCTTTACTAAAGCAGCAGTAGAATTTAACCCGGACGGAGTTGAACTTGCAGAGGCATATATAACTTTAACAAAATTCATTCCGCATGTAAGTTTTACTGCCGGTAAATTCCGTCAGCAATTTGGTGTATTAAATAGATGGCACGTTCATTCTTTAGACCAGCAGGATTATCCGCTGGCTTTAACAACCATACTTGGTGAGGACGGTCTTAACCAAATAGGTCTTTCCTTTGATTGGACTATGCCGGCTTTTACATCCGATGCTAATGAGTTGACATTGCAAATTACAAACGGAAGTAACGATAATTTATTCTCGGGTAAAATGTTTTCTTTTCCCTCTGCGCTATTGCATTTTAAAAATTACTGGGACCTTTCACGAAACACTTATCTTGAATTAGGATTTACCGGAATGCTGGGTGAAAACAACTTAAAAGGAATTGATGATTTCGGGAACCGGATTTTAGAAAATGCAAGATCAACCGCTCTAGCCGGCGCTGATTTAACGCTTTTCTGGGAGCCAGTCAACCAAGCTCTATATCATTCATTTATATGGCGTAGTGAATTTTATTACGGTAATAAAGATTTGTTGAATGGAAGAATAACTGCTACCGGAGGTTATACGAATTTCGAATATAGATTTGCAGAACGCTGGAAAGGGGGAACCCGTTTTGATTACACACAGCCCTTTGAAGAAAACAACAATTCAAAATATATGTACCAAGTAGCTCCATATTTAACTTGGGAACAAAGCCACTGGGTTAGATTCAGATTACAATACAATTATTTAAATGGTTCTGAAATGCCCGAGGCAGTAAATATGTTACGCTTACAAATTGTTTGGGCGGTTGGCCCACATAAACATGATAGATACTAATTAGATAATTAAATAAAACTGTCATTAGTAATTTTAAAAATGATAATAAAAAGGCATGTCGTTTCTCAGGCGGTTGCCAGATTTTAATAGGGAATTATAAAAACAGAAATAGATTCCCGATAAAATCATTCGGGAATGACAACATAATAAGGATGATAAAAAATGAAAAATAGAATAATTTATATTTGGTTTTTGATGTTTCTGTCGAGTATAATTTTTGGCGGAAATAAAATAGATGTGGTTACAACTTTAAGCACCTATGCTAATATTGCAAAGTACATTGGCGGAGACAAAGTAGAAACCCATTACATTGTACATGGCGATCAGGATGCACATTTTGTTCGTCCAAAACCAAGCTATGCCGAAATGCTGAGCAAAGCAGATTTATTTGTTTCTACCGGCATGGATTTGGAATTGTGGGCGCCAACTCTTGTTGATATGTCCAAAAACGAAAACATTAGGAGCGGGCAGAAAGGATATGTATCGGCAAGTGATGGAATTAAATTGCTTGATAAACCAACTGTTCTTTCGCGAAGCCAAGGAGGACTGCATATTTATGGGAATCCTCACATTATAACTAATCCATTAAACTTTAAAATTATTGCAGAGAATATCACAATTGGTTTGGAGAAAGTTGACCCAAAAAATTCGGATTTTTATAAAGCCAACTTAAAAAAATTGCAGGATGAGATTGATAATAGAACATTTGGTAAACCTTTAGTAAAATTAATGACCGGAAACCTTTTAACAAAGATGGCTAACAACGGAACGCTTATCGGTTTTCTTTCTAAAAAGGAATTTAAAGGTAAAAAATTGATCTCTTATCTTGGCGGATGGTTAAAAGAAGCTATGCCTTTCCGGGGGAAAAAAGTTGTAGGATACCATAAAGATTTGGTTTACTTTAAAGAATTATTTGGAATTAAAGTTATTGGACACGTCGAACCAAAACTCGGAATTCCTCCTTCCCCCAAACATATTGAAGAACTGGTTAAGCTTATGCGAGAGAATAATGTTAAGGTATTGTTAGCAGCAAATTATTACGATGAGAATAAAATAAAAGCTATTTGTAGTAAAGTCGGAGCAGTACCGGTTGTTGTTCCTATGTTTGTTAACGGCGCTCCAAATACAGAGAATGTTTTTAAATTAACAGAATATTGGATCAGTCATTTAAATAAAGCATTCAAAAAAGCAGAGGAAAAGTAAACAACAATCAATTGTACAAACCAAGTTCCTTTGTGGAACTTGGTTTGTATTATATTATAAGTATTTAGGAGAAAAATGAATTTAAGTATTTGGGATATAATGGGTCCGGCATTTTTTGAGCTTTTAATTCTTGTCGGTATTCATTCTTATTTGGGTTTACATGTAATACGAAGAAAAGTAATCTTTGTTGATTTGGCTTTGGCTCAAATAGCTGCGCTTGGCACAACGGTAGGATTTCTATTCGGAATTTTGCCCGATGCAACCGGCTCTTACTGGTTTTCACTTGCCTTTACTTTTTTAGGAGCTGCTATTTTTTCAATTTCCAGAATTAGAAACGAGAAGATTCCACAGGAAGCAGTAATTGGACTTGTTTACGCAATTGCCGCAGCTATCTCCATATTGGTTATTGATAAAGCGCCGCACGGCGCAGAACATATTAAAGAGATATTAACCGGCTCAATTCTTTGGGTTAAATGGTCAACAGTTGAAACAGCTGCTATTGTTTACTCATTAGTTGGAATTTTTCATTTTGTTTACCGTAAACAATTTTTACTTATTTCTACCAACCCGGAAAAAGCCTACGATATGGGAATGTCAATAAGATTTTGGGATTTTCTGTTTTATGTTTCGTTCGGAATAGTTATTTCAATCTCTGTAAGAACTGCCGGCGTTCTATTGGTCTTTGTTTTCCTGATTGCTCCTGCGATAACCTCTATGTTGATTACCGATAAGCTTTGGAAACAGCTTATAATTGGATGGTCGATGGGTGTGATTGTAAGTATTCTTGGTTTGTACATCTCTTACGCAGGAGATTTGCCTAGTGGCCCCACGGTTGTAACATTTTACGGCGGAATGTTAGTCCTTATTGCAATAGCTCTTTATTTAATTAGGGCTGAAAAACGTTTGCAGGCTTTTTTGAAAATCGGACTTGGAATTTTAGTTACTATTGCTATAATTTTTGGATTTTATTTAATGGGCAATGCCTTCAGTCACATACATCACAAAGACAAGCATATAGAAATGGAAAAATCGGAAACAATTAATAAATCTGCAAAAACCGTTATTGATTTGAGTACAATGACAGATACCGAAGTAAATAAAACTTTATCGGAGGAGAAAGATATTTCCGTTCTGAAAAAATTATTTGACAGCGAAAACGACTCTTATACAAAGTACAAGATTGCAAAACGTACCGTTCAACTTAATAAAAAATTAGGTGCGGAAATGTTGATCGCCATTCTTAAATTTGGAGGTTCTCCATTTGTAAATCAAGAAGTAAATAGTGAGCTTAAAAAAGCAAGCGGAAAAGATTTTGGGTTTGACTCAATGAAAGAAGAGTCAGAAAATAAAACAGCCTTGGAAAAATGGGAAAAATGGATTGACAAGTTGTAAAGTTTAACTATTAACCCGGTTCTTTTTGTTTGGGAAAACTAAATTTCCGTCATTCCGTGATGTTCTTGCACGGAATCTGAATTCCGGTATCTTGTTAACAGCGACCAACGTCGTACAGTAAGCATTTAATTTTTATCGAATTTCTGCATGACCGAGTTAGCAGGAATTATGCCTTCGATTAAGTTTTTATTATTTGATTTAATCTTCTGTGGAACTAACCAAATTAACTTTTTTATTGTCATATCTTACGCTAACCTTTTAGCAGCATGTCCAAAATAAATAGCCCATAAAATTTGAGTACAAGATTTTATATATTTGAAAAGTTTTTTAACAAATAGAATCTTCCGTTATGAGAAAAATCAGTAATATAATTTTAATATTCCTATTAGTAGTTTCGTTTGCAGATATTACACTTTCGCAAAATAAAACCAGAATTAAAGTACTTACATTTAATATTTACCATGGCGCTACAATGAACGCCGATTACAATTTGGATCTTATAGCCAATGTAATTAAGTCAGCTGATCCCGATTTTGTGCTGCTTCAAGAAGTTGATTATAAAACCAACCGATCAAAAAAAATGGATCTTACTACAATTCTCGGCTACAACACGAAAATGCTTCCTCTTTTTGGTAGAGCAATGTATTTTGACGGTGGTGAATATGGTGATGCAATTCTTTCCAAATATTCCTTTATAAAAACAAGAAACGTTCTGCTCCCGAATACTGAAGAACATGAACCTCGAACGGCTTTAGAAGTAACTGTTGAAATTAATCCTTATGACACAATCTCCGTCATCGGTACTCATTTAGATTATACCGAAGAAAACATAAACCGATTGATGCAAACCGATAAAATAATTGAATCTTTTTCCGGTAATAAATACCCAACAATATTAGCAGGGGATTTTAATGCTCAACCCGGTTCGGCAACAATTGAGAAAGTAGTAAAATATTGGATACCTTCATACGGTTTAACTCCCGAACCGACATTTCCATCAAACAACCCTCAGAAGAAAATTGATTATGTTTTTCACTCGCCTAAAAACCAATGGCAAGTACTAAATACTAAAGTCATTCGGGACTCCGTTGCTTCCGATCATTGTGCTTATTTGGTTGAATTGGAATTATTAAATTAAATTGCTTCTAGTTAGAATTTAATTATCAGATAGTTAAAGAAATCTTCTAAAACACAAAATGTTCTTCTTTAAAAATTACCGTAACTTTCGTTTAATTTGCTTTCTGAAATTCGTATTTTAGTTGTTCAAATCAAATATAAATAACTATTATTGAGAAAATTTATGAAACGATTATTTTTATTAAGTTTTTTACTTTTGTTTGTTTCCCAAACGATTTCCGGTCAAAATAAAAAAGCGCTTACCGTAAAAGATTTGTGGGCAATGCAGCGTATCGGTAGTTTTGATCTTTCGCCGGACGGAAACATGCTTGCTTTTTCCGTAAAAAAATATGATATGGACAAAAACAAAGGGAATACCGGCATTTGGTTGGTTAACGCAGATGGTACGGATTTACATCAGTTGAAAAACTCGCGCGAAAACGAATCCGATCCTAAATTTTTACCCGACGGGAAAAGAATTTCGTACTCTTATAAAAATCAAATTTGGTTATGCAATTTGGATGGTAGCAAGGCAAAACAATTAACAGACTTATCAACCGGCGCTTCGGGAGCAAATTGGTCGCAAGATGGTAAAAAACTTCTATTCGTTTCAGATGTTTACCCAGACTGTAAAAGTGATTCGTGCAATAAAGTTAAGGATGAAAAACTTAAAATCAACCCGGTAAAAGCTAAAATATTTACTGAGTTGATGTATAGAGATTGGGACCATTGGAGAGGCAAAAAAAGAAGCCACTTGTTCATGATGGATTTAACAACGCATGATTTTACCGATTTAACTTTTCAAAGCGTTCATGACGTTCCGCCGGTTGATTTGGGAGGCGCTCAAGATTATACATTTTCACCCGATGGGAACGAAGTTGCTTACACGATGAATCGTTCTAAAGTACTTGCTACAAGCACTAATAATGATGTTTTTATAATAAAACTGAAAAATTTAAATAAAACCGGAGTAACTCCTTCGACCAAGATTTCCGTAAGTTTGGGAAATGATAATAATCCCGTTTACTCACCCGATGGAAAATACATTGCATTTCTTTCTATGAAACAAGCCGGGTTTGAAGCCGATAAGCAAAGAGTGATGTTATATAACAGGGCAACAAGTAAGCTTAAAAACTTATCAGGTAATTTGGATGTTTCGGCTCATCAATTGGTTTGGTCGCCCGATTCGCGATTTGTTTATTTTACTGCGGCAAATGAAATAAACAATTCAATTTATAAAATAAATATTAAAACCGGGAACAGTTCGGTTATAGTTAAAAATAGGTATAATACAAGTATAGTAATTTCGCACAAAGGCGATGAAATTTATTTTAAGCAACAACATTCAACTCAACCGTATGAAATTTTCTCAGTTTCAACAAACGGTAAAAATTTACGACAGATAACTCATTTAAATAAGAAGAGATTAAAAAATATTGAGATGAACGATTTGGATACGTTTTGGGCAGTCGGCGCAGAGAACGCAAAAGTACAATCAATTCTAATCAAACCTCCGTTTTTTAATCCGCAGAAAAAGTATCCGATGATTTTTCTTATTCACGGCGGACCGCAGGGTCATTGGAGTGATGATTTTCACTATAGATGGAACATTCAGCTATTCGCTTCAAAAGGGTATGTTGTTGTAGCTCCGAACCCGCGAGGCAGCACGGGATACGGTCAAGAATTTACGAACGAAGTTTCTAAAGATTGGGGCGGAAAACCGTATATCGATTTAATGAACTCGTATGATTTTGCACTTAAGCACTTTGATTTTATAGATACTAACAATACATTTGCCGCCGGCGCATCTTACGGCGGTTATATGATTAACTGGATCGAAGGACATACCGACCGCTTTAATGCCTTGGTTTGTCACGACGGAGTTTTTGATTTGACAAGCATGTATGGCTCAACCGAAGAACTTTGGTTCCCGGAATGGGAATTTGACGGAACTCCTTGGGAAAACAGGACGCTTTATAAAAAATGGTCGCCTCATATCTTCGTGAAAAACTTCAAAACTCCTATGCTAATTGTTCATGGAGCACATGATTTCAGAGTTCCGGAGACACAGGCAATGGAATTATTTACTTCTCTGCAAAGGATGGGTGTGGAAAGTAAGTTTTTATATTTCCCGGACGAAACTCATTTTGTACAAAAACCGCTAAATTCAAAATTGTGGTGGAATACAATATTTAACTGGTTTGAAAATCACAAAAAGGAGAATCTAAAATGAAAGATGAGTTAAATGATCCTACCTTAGATACAGTAGAAGATTTTTATGAACGCTCAACAAATATGGACGATATAGAAAGTTTTGATATTGATGAAACTTTTGAAAAAAAGAAAGAATTTGTTGAAGAAAATTTATGGGCTAAGTTGGAAAAATTCGGAAAGAAAATTTCTTTTGCAAAAGATATTGTAGCTTTGTTTAGATATATGCAGGACCCGAATGTTTCCTGGTATAGAAAATCCATAGTAGTTGGAGCATTGGTTTATTTTATCGTTCCGATTGATGCGATTCCCGATTTAACGCCGCTGGTAGGCTATTTAGACGATTTGGGAGTAATTACTGCTGTGCTGAAATTTTTAGGGCATGAGATAATTCCGTATTATGACAAGTGATAGTATTATTAAGATTTTTTGTAATTAACTTTAATTAGCAAGATATTAAAATTAAAAATTATGAACAAAATGAATTTTCAAGTAAAACATAGTGAAATAGTTTTTAAAGGTAGAGTATTTGACTTACAGGTTGACGAAATTGAATATAACAGCGGCAACAAGGGAATTCGTGAAGTTGCAGTACACAACGGCGGAGCGGTTGTGGTTGCGGTTAAAGATGACGGAAAAATAATTATGGTCAAACAATTCCGGTATCCTTTCCAAGATTTTCTTTTAGAACTGCCTGCCGGTAAACTTGAAAAGGACGAAGATCCGGAACTTTGTGCAGCAAGAGAACTTACGGAAGAAACCGGCTATACGTCTAAACAAGTAACAACGCTTGGGAAAATTTATACTACTCCAGGTTTCTGCACTGAAGTTTTACACATATATTTAGCCGAAAATTTATTGACGGGAAATTCTAACCGGGAAGAAGGGGAATACGGTATGGAAGTTTTTGAATTTTCTATGGAAGAGCTGGATGAAAAAATTAAGAGCGGTGAAATTGTAGATTCAAAATCAATAAGCGGTTTACACATGTATAAACTGCATTTATCTGGTAAATAAAGTTTAAAATATTTTCAAATAATGCATTTTGCTTTCCAGAGCTTAGCCCGCAAATTACTGTACTTCTTAGAATAAAAATTTTAATCTCACGGTTGAATCTGTTTTTATATTTTATCATCATACTTTAAGATTGAAACTTTTTAGACAAAAGATTGTATCATTATCGAATTTCAATTACTGAATGAGCAAATAAAAACAAATAAAAAGATAAAGAGGTATAGATTATGGCATTTAACTTTGACAAACTAACGGTAAAAGCACAGGAAATGGTTCAGAGCGCCGTAGAAATTGCACAGAATTATAATAACCAAGTTGTAGAACCCGAGCATTTATTAGCAGCAATGCTTCAGGATACGGGTGGTGTTGCGGAATCTATGATTCAAAAAACTGGCGCAAATATTAATCAATTAAAAATAAAAATCGGAGAATTATTAGAAAAATTACCAAAGGTTACCGGAGCAGGAATCGGGAATCAGCAAATGTCAATGAATACTGCTCAATTATTAGACAAAGCGGTTGAAGAAGCCAGAAATTTGAAGGATGAATTCATTTCTACAGAACATCTTCTGCTTGCAATGACGAGCGATTCCGGCAACGTTGGTAAATTATTAAAGGATAACGATATAAGCAAAAATGTAGTTCTTGCCGGACTTAAAGACATACGCGGATCTCAGCGTGTAACTTCTCAAAACGCAGAGGATGCTTACCAGTCCTTAAAAAAATTCGGTCGCGACCTTAACGAGCTTGCAAAAGCAGGAAAATTAGACCCCGTAATCGGTCGTGACGAAGAAATACGGCGTGTCCTTCAGGTGTTATCAAGAAGAACAAAAAACAATCCTGTTCTAATTGGCGAACCCGGTGTAGGTAAAACCGCAATTGCCGAAGGAATTGCCCAGCGAATTGTTTCGGGCGATGTTCCTGAAAATCTAAAAACAAAAAGAATAGATGCATTGGATTTAGGTTCGCTCGTTGCCGGCACTAAGTTCCGAGGTCAGTTCGAAGAAAGAGTGAAAGCTGTTATTAAAGAAGTACAGAGTTCCAATGGAGAAGTGATTTTATTTATAGACGAGATGCATCAATTGGTTGGCGCAGGCAAAACCGACGGTGCAATGGATGCGGCAAATATTCTTAAACCTGCACTGGCCCGGGGCGAACTTCATGCAATCGGAGCAACAACATTAAAAGAGTACAAACAAAATATTGAAAAAGATGCTGCGCTTGAAAGAAGATTTCAGCCGGTTATAATTCAAGAACCAAGCGAGGAAGACGCAATATCAATTTTGCGTGGATTAAAAGAAAGATACGAAGTTCATCATGGAGTAAGAATTACAGACGGCGCAATTGTAGCTGCCGTTCAACTTTCAAACAGATATATAACCGACAGGTTTTTACCGGATAAAGCGATAGACTTAATAGACGAATCGGCTTCTAAATTAAGAATTGAAATCGACTCGATGCCGGAAGAGCTGGATACACTTGAAAGAAAAGTTAAACAGCTTGAGATTGAACGGGAAGCTCTAAAAAGGGAAAAAGATGATGCGTCAAAATCCCGGTTGGAAGAAATTAAAAAAGAGCTTAGTAATCTTGAAGAACAAAGAAACGAATTGCGTGCACATTGGGAATTGGAAAAAGCGAAGATTAAAGAAATTCGGAAAATTAAAAGTGATATAGAAAACGCACGAACAGATGCCGATAGATACGAACGCGAAGGTGATCTTGGTAAAGTTGCGGAATTACGCTATGGTGTAATTACCGAACTTGAAAAACAGCTTAAAGATGAGACTAAAAAACTTGCAGAGATTCAAAAAAACAGCAGAATGCTGAAAGAAGAAGTAGAAGCCGAAGATATTGCCGAAATAGTTTCCAAATGGACGGGCATTCCGGTAAGTAAAATGCTCGAAAGCGAAAAGAGTAAATTACTGAGAATGGAAGATGAACTGCACAAACGTGTTGTCGGTCAGGATGATGCGGTTAAGGCGGTGTCCGATGCAATCAGAAGATCGAGAGCTGGTTTACAAGACCCGTCCCGTCCAATCGGTTCTTTTATCTTTGTCGGTACGACCGGTGTAGGTAAAACCGAGCTTGCACGGGCTTTAGCTGAATTTTTATTCAACGATGAACATGCAATGATAAGAATTGATATGTCCGAATATATGGAAAAACATTCTGTTTCCAGGTTGGTTGGCGCACCTCCCGGATACGTTGGCTATGAAGAAGGCGGTCAGCTTACAGAAGCCGTGAGACGTCGTCCGTATTCCGTACTGCTTCTTGATGAGATTGAAAAAGCTCATCCTGATGTGTTTAATATTCTGCTTCAAGTTCTTGATGATGGAAGACTTACAGATAACCAGGGAAGAACTGTTGATTTTAAGAATACAATAATTATTATGACGTCAAATATCGGTTCGCATTTGATTCAGGAAAAACTTGAGTCGTTTAACGAGAGTAACTATAAAGAAATTTTGGATGATTTGAGATTTAAGCTGAATGATTTACTGCGAAAAACAATTCGTCCTGAGTTTTTAAATCGTATTGATGAAGTTGTTTTATTTAAACCTCTGCTTAAATCCGAATTGAAAGAAATTGTGGATATACAATTAGAAAAAGTTGAAGAAATGCTTAAGGAAAAGAATATTACTCTTAGCGTTGATGACTCGGTTAAAGACTTTTTGCTTAAGATGGGCTACGATGTATCTTTTGGCGCAAGACCGCTGAAACGCACCATTCAAAGGTATTTGATAAATCCGTTGGCTGCAGAATTACTTATGAGCAGATATGAAGCGGGTGATGAAATTTATGCCCGGATGGACGGCGATGTTGTAAAATTCAAGAAGAAATAATATTATCAAAAAGGGAGCTAATTACTCCCTTTTTTATTATTTATATTAATCATTCTCAGTCCATCATTTTGTTTTTTGTAATGATGAATTAATTTTTATCATAGTAAATTTTTACTGTGTATGTTCCGCTCTTTCCTTCGTCTAGTGCCGGGAAATGATATCTCCATTCACCGCGTTGGTCGCGTTCGTCAAGGTTGTAACCCACGGCTTTTATAGTAGTTCCCAAGGAATTTGTAGTTCCTGTCCATTCGCCTTCCCAATAAGCATTTTTTGCCTCGATACTAAACGTTCCAAAACTGTTGCCATAATTATCTTTATCAAAATTATGGTTCATAACGATATTTCTTAATCCGGAAAATTGACCGTTATTAGACTTGTCTTCGAAAATTGCAACTTGCTGTGATATTTGCCTGCTACCATTTTCTAACTGCTTGGTTGTTCCAAGGTCCATAAATTTTACTAATTTAGTTTCACCTGAAATTTTATCGGCCTGTAGGGCGGACGGAGATAATGAATTTTCATTACATCCCCAAAATGCTGCTCCTGTAAACAATGCGATTAGAATATATTTTTTTGTCCACATGATAGTTCTCCTTTTTTTTGTTAGAAATGAATTCGCAGATTAGTATCCAATATGTATGCCAATAAAAGACAATTGGTCGGATATTCTGTTAAGTTGTTGTTTTATAGATAGTAAGATGGAATGAAAAAGGAGAAATTAAATTTGGTGGAATTGGAAGTCGACAATTTTAACGAATTTACAAAAAGATGCTTGGTAAAATTCGACATTTTTAACGAGGTTTTTTTGATTTAGATTTTAACTCTTAAACTAGTAGTAAAAGTAAAGAATAAAAAGTGTTTTTATTCATCGGACTTACTAATTCCTAATTTGTTCATTTTATATCTAATAGTCCGTTCGGAAATTTTAAGCTGACGCGCAGCTTTCGATTGGTTCCAATTGCATTCAATTAAAACTCTACGTATTAATTTATCTTCATACTCAGCTAGGTTTTCCTCAAGCGAATTATCGGTATTATAATTAGGAGAAGTTTCTTCTAATTTTTGCCATTCTTTTTTAAATTCCGTAGGTAATAAACTTATATCAATTATGTTTGATTCAGCAGGTGCTAAAGTGACCAATCGTTCGATAAAATTTTCTAATTCGCGAATATTTCCCATCCATGAATGGTATTTTAAGAAGTCTAATATTTCTTCGTGAAAAGCCTCAATATTCTTTTTCTGCTCATTTGAAAACTTTTTAAGAAAGTGATTTGCCAGTAAGGGAATATCTTCATTCCTTTCATTTAATGATGGAACGGAGATTGGATAAACATATAGTCGATAAAATAAATCTTGCCGGAACTTGTTTTCCGCCACTAATTTTTTCAATGAAATACTGGATGCAGCAATAATTCGCACATCAACCTTTAGTGTTTCATTGCTGCCAACGGGACGTATTTCACCTTCTTGAAGAAATCGAAGCAACTTAGCTTGAACTTCAAGCGGGAGATTATTTATTTCATCCATAAACAAAGTTCCACCGTCGGCTTCTTCCAATAAACCTTTCCTCGATAAATTTGCTCCGGTAAATGCACCTTTAATATGACCAAAAAGTTCGCTCTCAATTAAATTTGCCGGTATTGCTCCGCAGTCAACAGCAAAAAACTTTTTGTCGGCTCTTAAACTATTTTGATGAACTGCTCTGGAAATTAGTTCCTTGCCGGTACCGCTTTTCCCTTCCAGCAGAACCCGAACATCGCAGCGCGCTGCGGATTCAATAGTTTGCAGCAGCTGAACAAACTTTTTACTTTTACCAAGTAGTCCATGAGCTTTATATTTTTCTATAATTATATTTTGAGGTAACGGTGTATTAAAATAGGGTTGAATTTTTTGAATATTTCTTAAAAATGGCGAAACGATAGCAGCAAGTTTATCAAGAAACAAAAAATCTTCTTCGGAAAATATATTTTTAATTGTTCTATTAATTAGTAATAAAGTACCTATAATAATTCCTTCAACCGAAAAGGGAACACACATTACCGATTTTATATCTATCTCCTTAAAGAGATCTTTGTTGAAGCGAGGGTCTTCTTTGATATTGCCTGATATGAAACCGCAGTTTTTATCAATTACCCAACCACTAAAATATGTGTGTAAAAATTGATATTGTCTTTGGTTGCTCCCTTCGACCTCTTTATAAAGTGTTTTAATAGTCTCTCTGGTTCTGGGGTTTATCATCATTATTAAAGTATTTTCAGCATTTAATAATCTTGATACTTTTTGAGTTATCAGTCTCAAAACTTCATCAAAATCATTCTGTTTTGATAGGATGGATGCTAACTCTAATAATGATTCTAATTTTAAATTATCCATATACTTTTGTTTTGTTTAAGGTGATTTTGATTACAATCTATTGGTTTATAATTAATCCTTCAATTCTTTGTCGTTATTTTCTCAGATTTCTAAACTTTTTTATTCCTCTTACTAAAGACGAAAGAAGTTTAATTAAAGTCCTCAACCAAGAATAAATCACTTCCTTTGCGATCTCTCATACCATAAAGCAGCCAATTGCGATCTGGTGACACTGTAATCCCCCAATCCTCTGTCCTGGGTAATTTGGCAATGGTCTTAGTCTTTCCGGTATCAAAATTGAAAAACTTTATATCACTATATAAAACAAAATAGATCCCATTTTCCACGGGGAAGAACTTCCGCCAGCCTTTAAATTTTTCCACCACCTGCTGCTCCTTCTCTCCATTCACTGAAATTTTCCATATACTTGTTAGATAAGAACGATCTTTTGCATAATAGATATATTTACCATCCGGTGATTCCACTGGTGCTAAACCACCCTCTTGAGTCAATTGTTTTAGGCCGCTGCCATCTGGCTTAATTTTCCACAGCTGATTTTTACCTGTACGATGAGATGTAAAATAAATCCACTCTCCATCCTTTGACCAGTCCGGAAACCAGTCGACGTCTGGATGAGTTGTTAACTGCCTGGGATGACCACCTTCAACATTTACAATATAAAGATCTTGCTTTTTTTCAAGGATTGTATCAAATACAATAAATTTGCCATCGGGCGACCAGGATGGTGCATTTGTGAATAGTTTTTCCAGGGAAGTCAGCTGAAAAAGATTTGAACCGTCACTATCGCAAATCCAAATCTCCGGATTGCCGGAACGATTGGATAAAAATGCGACCTTTTGGCCATCGGGTGAATATACCGGCTGTCCCTCAATACCGGTTGAAGAAATTAATCTTTCAGATGAATGATCTGTAATTGATGTACCTGTTAATGACATACGCCAGATATTTACTTCATCTTGATCTTGTCTGTAAACCAGGCGATTGCCCTGAGATGAAATGGCAATGTCTGCAATTTTATTTCCAGTCAATGCTTTTGTTGGATTTGATGGATCGGATCTGGAAATCCGCCACAGATTGTTACTGCTGTATAAGATCTCCGTTCCATCATTAGTAAATCCAGTTCCATCAATATAATGTGAGGGAGAAATTAATAGTATTGGTTTATTAATTGGTTTTAAATCAGAATTTAAATCAAGAACATATAGTTCACTCTTTAGCCACGATGTCAATCTACTAAATACTATTGATTTGCCATCTTTAGAAAAAGCAGCACAGATATCACCACCAGAGGATGAAATGCCGTCAGCAAAAGTTAAGCGCGTTTTTTCACCGCTTTCCAGTGAGACAAGAAACAATCCCAAAGGCTCTTCTGCTGATTTTTTATCACTAACAACCAACCACTTTCCGTCCGGGTGCCAGGCAATTTTATTGTATCTGTGTAGATAACCTTGATTCGGAGGATATATTTCAGTTAGTTTTCTCCCCTGACCTCCAATAGATGGCATTATATATATGGATGTTTTCTCTCTTGAATCTTCTCTTTGGAAAGCAATTCTGGAACCATCGGGTGACCATGAGGGCCTAAAATCTGCCTTCGGATTTGTTGTAAGTCGTGAAATAGATTCCGTTCCGATTAACTTAACATAAATATCATAGTTATCTTCACCTTTTCCATTCCATGTAAAGGCTACTTTGTTACCATCCGGGGAAAAACTTGGATGAGCCTCAATTCCAATAAAGCTCGTAAGTGTTTTAATCTGCGGAACTGTATACGCCCTATCATTTGTTTGGCTCAGAAAGAACCACATCAACCCCATAAGACTAAACAAAATTACTGCAGTTGCTATTATATATAGGAGATTGTGTTGCTTGAGTTTTTTATTTGATTTAGACTCAGAAGAAGGGAGGCTTTTTCCTTCTCTTATGGCTTGTAGATCTGCCTTCATCTCATCTAAATTTTGATATCTTGAGTCAACATCTTTTTCTAATGCCCGTTCTAATATGTTTTCTAATTCGATTGGTATTTCAGGATTTAATGATGTAATTTTTTCTGGTTCTTTATCAAGTATTGAATAAATAATTGATTGATCAAAATCTCCTTTAAATGGTAATTGTCCGGTTAGCATTTCATACATCACCACGCCTAAGGACCAAATATCAGTTCTCTTGTCAACTTCTTGCCCCTTCGTTTGTTCCGGAGACATATAAAACACAGTTCCCATCGTCGTACCCATTCTGGTCATCTGTGCTTGGTTGCTTACTTTAGCCAAACCAAAATCCAATATTTTAACAATACCGTCATTTGTAATAAAGATATTTGCCGGTTTTATATCACGATGGATAATTCCTTTCTTGTGTGCTTTATTCAATCCTTCTGCTATTTGAATTACAATATCAATTGCCTCATCAATTTTTATTGGTCCGTTTTCTAACTTTTTCTTTAACGTTTCTCCCTCGTAACAGGCCATTGCTATGAACAACTGGTCTTCATCAGTTTTATCTATCTCATAAATTGTACAAATATTATGATGATCGAACGAAGACGCCGATTGGGCTTCAGCAATAAATCGTTTCTCAGCTTCTTCATCAAGATGCAAATGTGATGGTAGGAATTTTAGTGCAACAATACGATCAAGTTTTTCATCTTTAGCTTTGTACACCACACCCATTCCGCCCCCGCCTAATTTTTCAAGAATTTTGTAATGGGAAATGGTTTTACCGGTCATATTTTTAATTTCCTTGAGAATAATTTATCTAATTTATTTCAGTAATTATATCATAGTTGGTAGGTTTGCGGAAGAAAAATTATACAATAAAATGATATAACTCTTTTTTTGAGTTCATTTATTAAAATAAGAAGTGTGTTATTAAAAGGCAAGATTATTCATTTAGGATCCTTTTTTCTTTAGAGGAGTTTGTTCCTAATGCAGGTTACGATTAAGACCATTGAAGAGTACTATTCAAAGGTATTTGATAAATCCGTTAGCAGCAAAGTTGTTAATGAACAAATACGAAGCGAGTGATGAAATTTATGCCCGGATGGACGGCGATGTTGTGAAATTCAAGAAGAAATAATATTATGAATAAAGGGGAACTAAGCGTTCCCCTAATTAATTTACCAAACTGTTTAGCGGCAGGTTCTGCCTACCATATATTCGTAAGGAAATTTGCTGATTTTATTTATCTGCAATAATGAAAAAGCATTGATTGAATATTATTGCGGCATAATATTGCCTATAAAATATGCGGTCAAGGTGGTGTAAATTTATGTGTTTGTCCGTTATCATTTTTTAATATTTGTAAAAAGATAATTAAATCAATACAAAAAACAATATTCCCGAACAAAAGTTTAATTTATTTTAGTACTCAATTTACTATGATATCTTAACCACAACTTTCCCAACCGATTTTCCCGATTTCAAATATTTTATTGCAGAGTGTATTTCATCAAATGAAAATATTCTGCCTATTAATGGTTTTTCTAAATTTAAGTTGTTTAATTTATTAATCATTTCTGATAATTGATATTTCTGTTCCCATAGCCAAATAAGGTTAAATCCCGTTACAGAGCGATTAGTGTTTATCATTTTCAAAGGATCAATTTTTGGTCGGGATAAATAATTGTAAATAAGTTTGGGATAATTTAATCTTGAGCCTTTTGTATTAAAATTTGCCGAACCGTAAGTAATTAATCTGCCTTGAGGTGATAACAAAGCAAAACTATCCTTAAAAATTTTACCACCAATACATTCCATTACTAAATCGAGATCTCTTCTATTTAACTTTTCAATTAATTGATTCTTAAAATCTTTTTCTCTAACTATAACTTCATCATAACCTTCTTGTTTACAAAGTTCTACCTTTGAGCCGGAACCCACGGTTCCGATTGTAATGCAATCAAACTTTTTTGCTATTCTGTTTGCATAAATTCCGACACCACCGGCGGCGCTGTGTATCAAAACTGTTTTATTTTTCTTAATATTTCCTAACTCAACCAAAGCGTAATATGCCGTTAAACTGTTTACCGGAAACGCAGCACCTTCTTCAAAACCCCAACTGTCTGGAAGAGAAAAGACATAACCGGAATCGATATTTAAATAAGACGAATAAGCACCGAACTTTGTTAAACCAATTATTTTATCACCAATCTCAAACTTATTTACATCTTTACCTTTTCGTATAATTACACCTGAATATTCGAGTCCCGGAACAAATGGTGTTTTGGGAGTTGCACTGTATAAACCCAGCATAGCAAAAATATCTGCAAAGTTTAAACCTATTGCTTTTACTTTTACTGTTATTTCATTATTGCCGGGTGCGGGAAGATTTTCTTCTTGTAGTTTTAGATTATCTAAATTACCTGTTCTGTCAATTTTATATACCAATCGATTCATATAGTTAAAATACAAAAGGATTGGGGGAAAGGACAAATAAGAATTTCGCCTTAAATGATAATTATATTATGTTTTCACTTGTTGGTCAACTTGCTAAGTTGACTATTGTTTACTTTAAATGAATTGAA
>CBEVZC010000050.1:0-20168 GCA_965554225.1 uncultured bacterium
TATTCGATATATGCCGTAAAATTTTATAAAGATTTTATTTATTTTACTTTCTTAATATTTTATCTTAATTGAATAAATGAAAAAACAAGATTCTAAAATTTCCCGAAGAAAAAAAGAGCATTTGGATATTGCTCTTAATAAAAATGTTTCATTTATCTCTAAAACTACCGGCTTTGAGAAATATGACTTCATACATTATGCTCTAACCGAAATTGACTTGAACAAGATTGACTTAAGCACTTATTTTTTTAATACGAAGATATCATTTCCATTTATGATATCCAGTATGACGGGCGGAACTTCCGAAGCAAATAATTTAAACTCAGACTTAGCGGTCGTTGCCAATGAATTAAATATTCCAATTGGAGTTGGAAGTCAGAGACAAGCAATTAAAGATTCCCAGCACCATACAACGTATAGTGTAATAAGGCAAAACGCTCCCTCAATACCTGTTGTGGGAAATATTGGAGCATCGGAAATAGCGGCTTCTAAAAATATTAATGAATTCCAAAAGTTAGTCGATTTAATTGAAGCTGACGCATTTATAGTTCACCTTAATCCTTTGCAAGAACTATTGCAGCACGACGGGAATATAAAATTTGATGGGCTATACAAAAATTTGGAAGAATTGGTCAAAGCGATTTCTGTCCCAGTAATAGTAAAAGAAGTTGGAGCGGGAATAAGTAAAAAAGTTGCAAAACGATTGTTGGATATCGGAGTAAAAGGAATTGATACTGCGGGTGCGGGCGGAACTAGTTGGGCAGGAATTGAAATTATCCGCAGTAATAGATCCCTAGATAATCCTTTTTGGGATTGGGGGTTACCAACATCATACTGTATCCGCCAAATAAATAAGTTAAAAAAAGAATATAAATTTTCTTTAATTGCTTCAGGCGGTATTAAAAACGGATTTGATGCTGCAAAAGCATTAGCGCTTGGTGCAGATATTACAGCTTCCGCAAAAACAATTTTGAAAATATTAACCGGGCAAGGTATAATTAACACAATAGATTTTATTATTGATTGGCATGAAACAATTAAAAAGATTATGTTTTTAACAGGCTCAGAAAAACTTAGTGAGCTGAATAAATCAAAACTTATTAGAAAAAAGGAATTGTATTGAATAATAAAATTAATACTCAAAAATATCAGTCTATTTACGAAAAGGAAATAGTTAAGTTAAATAAAAGATTTAACCGGCTTTTTACAAACAAAGAACCGAAGTCGCTTTATGAACCCAGTAGTTATATAGTAAAAAGCGGTGGTAAGCGATTACGTCCTTTTTTGGTTTTAGCATCGGCTAAGGCTGTCGGAGCAAAATTCTCAGATGTTTACAACGCGGCAATGGCTGTTGAACTACTTCATAATTTTACATTAGTACATGACGACATCATGGACAATGCGGAGAAAAGAAGAGGGAAACCTACTATTCATAAAATATACGATGTAAGCACTGCAATATTAACGGGAGATAATTTAACTGCGTATTCCTATAAAAGTTTGTTAAAGGATTGTAAAAATAATTGTGTTGAGGTTGTTAATACATTTACTCAGGGAATAATTGAAGTATGTGAAGGCCAAAGTTTCGATGAATTGTTCGAGATTAAAAATAACGTAAGTATTAGCGATTACAAAAAAATGATATTCAAAAAAACGGCTTCTCTATCCGGTATGTGCTGCTCCATCGGCGCTCAACTCGGCGGAGGGAGTAAGGAAGAAGTAAAGTCTCTTTTTAGTTACGGAAAAAATCTTGGGATGGCGTTTCAAATTCAAGATGATTTTTTAGATATTTTTGGAGATGAAAAGAAATTTGGTAAATTAGTCGGCGGAGATCTTTTGGAAGGTAAAAAGACTTACCTCCTTCTGCATGCTTTAGAAAAAGCTAAAGGAAAAAACAAAAAAAGTCTTCAGTTTGTTATCAAGAATAATGGAATTTCCAAAAGTCAAATTCAACATTATAAAAATATTTATTTGGAACTTGGCGTTGATATAGATGCTAAAAAAGAGATAAAAAATTATACAAAGCGCGCTTTACAATCCCTAAAAATATTAAAGGACAAAGAATCAATAGAATTATTAACTTGGTTGGCTAATTCACTAATAGGCAGAAATAATTAATGATTGAAAAAAAAGTTAAAATAATTAATAACGCCGGTCTGCATACAAGACCCGCAGCTACAATAGTAAAATTGGCTGCTAAATTTAAAAGCGAATTTTATATTTATAAAGACGGATTAAAAATAAACGGTAAAAGTATTATTGGTGTTATGACATTAGCGGCGGAAAAAGGATCGGAATTACTCCTAACTTTTAACGGTGAGGACGAAGAAAAAGCTTCTGAAACCATAGTTGATTATTTCAAAAGGGGATTTGACGAATTATGACAAAACCAATTAAGAAAAATATTTTAAAAGGCATTGCTGCTGCTCCGGGAATAATAATTTCTAAAGCATATCTTTATAAAAAAGATAAAGAAGAAACCTTTCGTGAATCAATTGACAATACTGATGTGGCGATTCAAAATCTTACCGATGCTTTAGAAAAATCTAGAAAGGAGCTAAAAAAAATATTTGAACTTGCTGTTGATAAAATGGGAGAAAAAAGAGCAGGAATTTTCGAAGCTCAGTTAATGATTCTTGATGATCCGGTTTTGCATGAAAATGTTATTAGGCGAATAAAAACAGAAAAACTAAATCCCGAATTTGTGATTAGTACGGAAATTTCTAAATACCAAGATATAATGGACGCATCCTCCGAACCGTATATGAAAGAGCGTTCACATGATATTGAAGATATTAAAAACCGCATAGTAAGAAATTTGAGAAAGAAAAAATGGAAATCCAGAATTGACTCGGATGTTTTAGTAGTAACAGACGTAATAACACCGGCAGACACGGTTCTTTTCACACGTGTAAATGTAAAAGGCTATATTACTGATTTCGGCGGACTAACATCTCATGCAGCAATCGTAGCAAGATCCTTAAATATTCCGGCTGTTGTTGGTCTGCATGATGCTACTTCAAGAATCAGAGATAACGATACTCTAATCGTTGATGGTATAAATGGTATCGTTATAATTAACCCGGATGAGAAACAGTTAGCCGAATATAAAGAAAAGATTAAAAAGTTACATCAATTTGGAAGCGAGCTTTTAAAATTGAGAGATAAACCATCAGTAACAACTGACGGTAAAAAAATAATTTTACAAGCAAACTTAGATTTAGAAGAAGAGCTGGAATATGTTGTACAAAACGGTGCGGAAGGAATCGGTTTAGTTAGGACAGAACAGCTATTCCAAGTAGCTGATTCTTTCCCTGATGAAGAAACTCAGTTTAAGATTTATTCAAAGTTAGCAGAAAAATTATATCCGAATGAAATAACGATACGAACTTTTGATATCGGCGGAGATAAAGTTTTACCGCTTGACATAAAAGAACCAAACCCGTTTTTAGGATGGAGGGGGATTCGCTTTTTACTTGATAACGAAGATCTATTTAAAACGCAGTTACGTGCTCTCTTACGAGCTAGTACTCACCGTAATATAAAAGTTATGTTTCCGATGATAGGTTCAATTAAAGAAATAAGAAGATCACAAGAAATAATTGAACAATGTAAAACAGAACTAAAAGAATCAGGCTATCATTTTGATAACGACCTTCCGATTGGAATAATGATTGAAGTTCCATCAGCAGCTGTTATGGCAGGAGATTTCGCTGCGGAAGTAGATTTTGTAAGTATCGGTACAAACGATTTAATTCAGTATATTCTTGCCGTTGACAGAGGTAACGAAAATGTCTTCGAGCAGTATCAAGAATTTCACCCGGCAATTGTTAGGACACTCAAGCACATTATAGCCGAAGGTAAAAACAATAATGCTACCGTTAGTATTTGCGGTGAAATGGCAGCAGATATTTTAGCTGTTCCGCTTTTAATTGGGCTTGGACTTGACTCACTCAGTGTTTCATCATCGATTCTTCCACATATAAAGAAAATAATTCGATCAATAACATATTCCGATGTTGAACAGTTGGCAAATGAATGTTTGGAGTATGAAGTTGAAGAACAAATTAAAATTTCAATCCATAAATATTATAAAAATCATTTTACAGATGATATACAACAACTATTAAAGGATTAAAAATGACTATTAATGATTTAGTGAAAAAATATGACCCGGAATTACAATTTGAAGTTTTAAATAAATCATATCAACAAATTGACTATGCGTTAAATAATAAATATAATCTTGATAAAATTGATCCTAAAAAAGTTAAGAATATTGTTTTAACAGGACTTGGAGGATCGGCAATTAGTGGCGATGTGTTCTTGAATTATTCTCACAATGAATTGAAAGTACCATTCATTGTAAATAGAAATTATTTTATGCCGTCATTTGTAAACGAAAACACATTGGTTATTGCCTCTTCATATTCGGGTAATACTGAGGAAACAATTTCAGCAACTAAGCATGCATTAGAAAAAGGAGCTCAAATTCTTTGCATAACAACCGGTGGAAAGTTGGAAGAATTAGCTTTGCAAAATAATTTAGCTGTAGTTTACTTACAAAAAGGATTCCAACCAAGATATGCTCTATGGATAAATATTTCTACATTGATTAAAAGCTTGCAAAATTTAAATTTTATTCCTAACCAAAATAATATTATGGAAAAAATTCAAAATCTGCTTGAGAAGAAAGCAGTTGAATTTTCTAGAGAGAATAATATGACATATAAAATTGCAGAATCTTTAGTCGGATTTATCCCAATTGTTTATTCGGGCGATAATTTTACATCAGGAGTAGGGAATAGATTAAAAGAGCAATTTAACGAAAACTCAAAGATTCATTCTTTCCATAATGTTCTACCGGAAATGAATCATAATGAAATAATCGGATGGGAAACATTTTCGCCGAATTTACTAAATGCAAAAATAATACAACTTAAAGATGTCAGTTATCATCCTAGAGTTAAGAAAAGATTTGAAGTAGTTTCTGCTTTAATACAGAAAGCCGGTTGTGAAGTTTTAACTCTTGAAAGCAATGAGAGCGAATTTAAAGTAAGAATATTTGATTTAATTTATACAGGAGATTGGATTTCCTATTATTTAGCAATTTTAAGAGGTAAGGATCCTTCTGAAATTGAAAACATTAACTATCTGAAACAAGAACTTGCTAAAGAAATTTCTTAAATATTTTTTTATTGTTTTCTTTATAACATTTCAAATTGTTTCTGCACAATTCTATTCTTTTGGCAGAAATAAAGTCCATTATGAAAGTTTCGATTGGAAAATCATAAAAACCAAGCACTTTGATATTTATTACTACGATAATTTTGAAGAAATGGCTGAGATTGGCGCTAATTATGCAGAAGAAGCATACCACGATTTAAAAATTAAATTCAACGGATTAGTAACGCGCCGGATTCCGCTTATATTTTATAACACCCATATTCAATTTGAGCAAACAAACACAACACCAGGATTTATTCCGGAAGGCGTTGGTGGTTTTTTTGAATTCCTAAAGGGGAGAGTTGTAATTCCTTATCTGGGATCATTAGAACAATTCAGACATGTTATTAGACATGAGCTTGTACATGTTTTTATGAGTAATAAACTTTACAATATAATAAAAAATCATAGAGTATCAACAGACCGTTACCCGCCATTGTGGTTTGTTGAAGGTCTGGCTGAGTATTGGTCATATCATTGGGATACGCAAGCTGATATGGTAATGCGCGATGCCGTTCTCAACGGATTGTTTGTTCCTTTGTCTGATATTAACAGAATCAGAGGAACTTTTTTAATGTATAAAGAAGGACAGAACTTTCTTCAATTTGTTTCTCAAACTTATGGTGAAGATAAAATTCTTTTATTGATGGAAAATTTTTGGAGATTCAAAAAATTTAAGAAAATTCTTGAATATACATTGGGTGAGGATCTACAGACTATAGACAGCAAATGGGTATATCACTTAAAACAACATTATTATCCGCTATATAAAAACGATTACCCCCATTCTATAAACTCAAAAAAATTAACAGATGAAGGTTTTAATTTTTCTCCTAATTATTTCAAGAAAGATTCGACAAGTTACATTTATTTTATAGCCAATAGAACAGGTTATACTTCAGTGTACGAATTAAAGTATAAACCCGGAGCTAAGGAAATATTCAAACCGAAATTATTAATTAAAGGAGAAAAATCTGCTTTATTTGAATCTTTTCACTTACTAAAACCGTCTCTAACCGTATCTTCAAAAGGAGATATTGCATTTGTAAATAAGTCGGGCGGTTCCGATGTTATTAATATCTACTCTGTAATTGATTATAAACTTAAGAATACATTCCGGTTTGATAACCTTATTTCACTATCCTCTCCGCATTTTTCGGCTGAGGGGAATCAACTTGTTTTTAATGCAATCGATCGGAAAGGGTTTAGTGACATATTTGTCTTGGATATTGAAAACGGTCATCTCAATAGACTTACGAATGATTATTACAATGATAAAGATCCTATTTTCGGCAAAGATGATAGAACAGTTGTCTTCTCTTCAGATCGTACTGACGGGAAATATAAATTAAGATACAACTTATTTAAGTATGATTTGAGTACTCATAAAATAAATTATTTGACCTATGTAAACGCGAATATTGAAACTCCCAGATTTTCTCCCGATTACAGCGAACTGTTCTTTAATTGTGACTATGACGGCACTTTTAATATTTGGAAATTAATTAAGGACTCAAATAATGAGCCTAAGGGTATAAAACAATATTCTAAATTTTTAACAAGTGTTTTTGATTTTACATTCGTAAATGATTCTCTAGTTATCACTTCCAGTTTCGAAAAATTCTCTTTTCAATTTTATGAATTAAATCTAAATTCACTACCGGACACTAATTCTGTTTTTGTTCCGAATGAATTTAACTCGGCAATTGATAAATGGCTTGCTAAAAAGTTATTTGTAAAATCAAAAAGAGAGAAATTAAAATATAAACGTAAATATTCACTCGATTACGCAGTCGGACAAGTTATTACAGATCCTATTTATGGAACGCGCGGAGGAGCAGTGCTTTCATTGAGCGATTTAATGGGTGATGACCGTTACCAATTTCTAATATATAATACTGCAGAAGTTCAAAGCGAATTTCTAAGAAACTTTAATATTGCTATAAGCAGATTAAATTTCGGTAAAAGGACAAATTTCGGCTACGGCGTTTTTCATTTTAGCGGACAGCGATATGATATCCGAGAATCGGATCAATTTTTCTTTGAGCGTATTTTCGGAGCTTTTTTCAGTCTTATTTATCCGTTCTCAAGTTTTGATAGAATAGAAGCAACCGTTTCTCTTGCCAACTCCGATCGTGATGTTGTTACTAAACTTGTCGGTAGAAAAGCAATTCTTCTCTCAAATTTTATTTCCTACGTACACGACAATTCACTATGGGGCCCAACAGGTCCGCTTGACGGCTCACGCTTAAGAGTTCTGATGGGTTATACGACAGATGTTAAATTCAGCAATGTTAACTATTATACTTTTGTTGCCGATTACAGAAAATACTTTAGATTAGGACTTAGGACTTCCTTAGCAACCAGAACCTCAATTTTTATTAATGACGGGAAAGAAGCAAGACGATTTATTGCCGGGGGAAGCTGGGATTTACGCGGATGGCGACGTTGGTCTATTAGAGGCGAAAAGCTTTGGTTATCATCAATTGAATTAAGATTCCCGCTGCTTGATAGAATTTATGTGAAATTTCCATTTTTCGGTTTACAGTTTGCCGGCATTAGAGGAGCACTCTTTTTTGATGCCGGAGGCGCTTGGGATAGAAAGTATACGGAAACTTTGGGAAGTCTTGGCGGAGGTTTAAGAATTAATTTATTCCGCGTAATTACTCTTCGATATGATATCGGTAAAAAAATTGAGAAAAATTTTACGCAATTTCAGCCGAAACTATTTTATCAATTTTTCTTTGGATGGGATTTTTGAAAAATAAATTTTTCATATCTCTCTTTGTAATTACAGTAGCTTTGTCCGGCTGTGCAAAAACTCTTATCCTCGTAAATTTTGTTTCAAATTACGGTGATTTTAATAGAATAACTTCAGGCGGACAAAAATCATTTTATATTGACCGTTCACTTGGAGATTCTTTAAAACTATTGTGGAATGAAAAAACACATGGGGGTTACGGAAATATATTTTTAAAGGCTTATAAAGATATTTTATTCGTACCTGATTTATCAGGTATAATTACTGCTTTTAATTTTAAAACTGGCAAAGAATTAGGTGTGATAAAAAACGATGGAGAAATCCGTGCTACACCTATTTTATACAAAACTACTTTAATATTTTTTGTTAACAACTTAAATGAAAATTATGGTACCTTACATTTCTATAATCTTACAAATGCTTGGGACTATAAAGTAAAAATTCCTTCAGGTTCAGAAAGTGAATTGCTCGGGACAAAGAAGAATATATTTGTCCTGGCAAAAAACGGCATTCTGTATAAATTCAATTATCAAAGAAAAAAACTTTGGCAAACTAACGCTACAGGACTAACATTTTGTTCTCCTACTTTTGGAAGTAATCATATATTCTTCGGGAATCAAAATGGGGAACTAATATCAGTTGATAATAATACCGGTAAAATTGTATACCTTCACAAAATTGCAGAAGGATTTGAAGGGGGAACTACTTATTTAAATGGTTCGGTTTTCCTCGGGGACCAAAACGGTATTGTATATAGAATATCAGCTGATCAAGGAACGGTTGTCTGGAAACTAAACACCGGCTCTAAAATTAATAATTTCATTACTTACCATAACAAACAAATATTTGCAGGAAATTTAGCAGGAAAATTATATTCATTGAATATGGATACAGGAAAAATTAATTGGATATCAAATTTAGGGGGAGTTATTAATGCCACACCGTTGATTTTTAACAATTATATAGTCCAACCAAATCTTGATAAAAATACATATTTAATTGATATCAATAACGGTAAAGTAAAGCAAACAATAAAATTCGATAATAAATGCAGAACTACTCCGGCGTACTATAATGGAATGCTTTATTTTGGTATTGATAGCGGTGAGATTTACGCATATAAGGTTATAGAGTAAATGAACACTTATAGAATTGCTACGACAGTTAAAAACCGTTTATTTTTTTTAATGGTCTTCGGATTGTTTTTAATGTTTAATATTTCTATAGAAGCACAAAACTGCAAATCTTTTTATACTATTATCAGCAAAGGGAACTATATAGTAGTTGATCAGAAATATGGCGCCAAAGATATTCTAAAAGTTAATTTGCAAAAAGGACTACACACTGTTGTTGTTAAAAGATCATTTCGCATTTGGGACGGATACAATAAGACCGATACATTAGATGTTAAAGATTGCAGCGGTTCTAAAACACTAGTCTATTCTTTACCGCGTTTAAGCTTTATTAACTCAACACCGCAAGATGCATTAGTGTTAAACAAGGGAGTTTCCCTCGGATATACACCTTTAACAATACCGACAACGAAGAACAGCATAAAGCTATACAAACAAAATTATTTTCCACAGGAAATAAGCTTCTCAAAC
The DNA here is from genome assembly GCA_965554225.1 of uncultured bacterium. Taxonomy (GTDB): domain Bacteria; phylum Bacteroidota; class Ignavibacteria; order Ignavibacteriales; family Melioribacteraceae; genus BMS3ABIN04. The sequence goes on from CBEVZC010000050.1 coordinate 9,592, forward strand.
TCTTTGGAAAATATCAGATTAGTTCCTGACAAAACAATAATTCATAAAACTAATTTTACAGATTCTCCGTGGTTTAAAGTTTTAGTAGGTTCTGCGGTTGGATTTGGCGTTACGGCAGCTTATTTTAAGCTTAAAGCCGATAACAGATTTGACCAATATAATAAGACAAAAGATAAAACATTTCTTGATGAAACAGATAAGTTTGATTTGATAAGCGGAATTGCGCTTGGAGCATTAGAAATAAATTTCGGAATATTAATCTATTATTTCTTCTTTGACTAATTCTTTAATTTTTAATATCTGTCCTTTTCGATACTAATGAGCATCCAGCCAATTTTTACCGGTTCCGATATCCGCTAAGATCGGCACATTCAAAGGTAACGCATTTTCCATTTTTTCTTTAATCATCTTTTTAAGAGAATCAAGTTCGGGTTTGTAAGTATCAAACAAAAGCTCATCATGCACCTGTAAAACTAGTTTGGTTTTAGTTTTCTTTTTGTTTAGTTCATTAAAAATATTTATCATTGCTATTTTAATCATATCCGCGGCAGTTCCTTGAATAGGCATATTGATGGATACCCGTTCTTCAAACTGACGAACAACCCGGTTGCTGCTGTTTATATTTTTCAAATATCTTCGTCTGCCTAAAAGTGTTTCCGCATATCCGTTTGTCTTCGCTTTTTGAACTGATTTGTCCATGAAATCTTTTACATTTTTAAAAGTACTGAAATAAGTATCAATAATTTCCTTCGCGTGACTTTGAGTAATTCCGAGTCTTGTTTTCAAACCAAAGGGACCAATACCATAAAGGATTCCGAAATTTACCTCCTTTGCTTTCCTGCGCATATCTGCTGTCACATCTTCAGGCTTAACCATAAATACAAGCGCGGCAGTACTGCGATGAATATCTTCACCATTTTGAAACGCTTTTTTTAAAGCCTCATCATCGCTGAGGTGTGCCATAATTCTTAATTCAATCTGACTGTAATCGGCACTTAAAATTAAATACTCATCGTTTGTAGCAACAAAAGCTTTTCTTATCTCTTTTCCCATTTCCGTACGGATGGGAATATTCTGTAAGTTCGGATCAATACTTGAAAGCCTTCCGGTTGATGCAATGGTTTGATTGAAAGTTGTATGAATTCGTTTTGTCTCCGGATTGATTAGTTTTGGCAATGCATCAGTATAAGTTGACTTTAATTTTGATGCTGTTCTATAATTCAGCATCTCATCAATAATATCATGTTCGCCTCTCATCGCTTCAAGAGTTTTGGCATCCGTCGAAAATCCTGTTTTCGTTTTTCTAACCGGTTTTAATTTTAGTTTATCAAACAGAATATATTGAAGTTGCTTTGTTGAATTTATATTAAACTCTTCACCGGCTAAAGCAAAAATTTTACTAGTATATTTATTGAGTAATTTCTCTAATTCTTTACTTAACTCAACCATAATTTCCAAGTCAAGTTTTACTCCGGTCCTTTCCATATCTTCCAATACCGGTACTAACGGGAATTCGATATCATAAGCAATTTTCTCCAACTCTTCTTTTTTTAATTTATCCCGCAATATTTTATAAAGACGAAATGTTATATCGGCATCTTCACATGAATAGTTCGAAATTTCATTTACATTAGCCTGAAATATTTTTGACGCATCCTTTTTGTTCCCAATAAGTGTACTGATGGGAATCGGTTTATAGTTTAAATATTTTTGAGATAGTGCGTCCATACCGTGCTTTTGATCAGGGTCAATAACGTAACTTGCCAGCATTGTGTCAAAATAGAAATTGTTTACATTAACTTTATACCTTTTTAAAACTCCGATATCATATTTTCCGTTTTGGCATATTTTCCTAATGTTTTTATTTTCAAAAACCGGTTGGAAGATTTTAATAAAATCATCAATTAACAACCTGTCCGTAAGATCAACGGTTAAAAAACTCAGATCATTTACTAAAGGGTTAATAGCAACATAGTAGGCTTCGGAAGGTTTTAAACTAAATGCAACCCCGGCAAGATTTGCCTGCATTTTATTTAAGGAATCCGTTTCGGTATCAAAAACAAATTCGGTCGTTTTACTTAATAGAGCCGCTAGGTTTTTTGCTCCTTCTTCGGTTTTCACTAAGTGATACTTTACTTTATTTTTATCGAACATTAAAATTGTTTCTTCTATATTTTCTTCTTCTGAGATAATCTCGTTTTTATTCCCAAAAATTCTATTTACACGGTTAATTAAATTTCTAAATTCGAGTTCGGTAAAAATTTTATTCAGCTCTTTTATATCAGGTTTTTTAAACTCAGCTTTTTCTAAATCCATTTCCAAAGGAACATCTATCATAATTGTTGCTAGTTCTTTTGAAAGGAATGCGTTTTCTTTTCCTTCTTCAAGTTTCTTTCTCAAACCTTTTTTTTCTATGGAATCAAGATTTTTATAAATATTTTCTAATGAGCCGTAATGTTGAATAAGTGGAGTAGCCGTTTTGGGACCAATACCGGCAACACCCGGAATATCATCAGAACTATCACCGACTAACGCTAAATAGTCTATCATCTGTTTAGGTTCAAAACCGTAATCCTTTTTAACTTTCTCTTCATCAATAGTCGTCAGCTCATCTCCGGTTCTACCGGGTTTTATAAGTTTAACATGACTGTTTACAATTTGGACATAATCCTTATCCGGAGTAATTGCGTAGGATTCCATACCTAATTTTGCTGCTTTTTTTACAGCAGTTCCAACAATATCATCCGCTTCGTAACCGGGTAAAATAAAAATAGGTATCTTAAACGCCTCAACTACTTGTTTGATTCTATTTATTTGCGGTATCATATCCTCCGGCATTTTCGCCCTGCTCGATTTATAAGCTTCGTATCTTTCATGTCTAAAGGTTTTTTCCTTTGAATCAAAAGCAACAGCAATATAATCTGGTTTAGTATCCTCAATTATTTTCACTAGCTGATTGATAAATCCGTAAACCGCAGAAGTCGGTTCACCGCTGCTTGTTTGCAAAGGACGATTGATAAAAGCATAGTAAGCTTTGTATGCCAAAGACATTGCATCAATTATGATAAATTTTTTAGTGGTTGTATTCATATCCTTTTCTGTTTTAGTTAACAATAGTGGTTCTACAAAATAATATTTTTGAAAAGTAATTTACTAATAGTAGAACAAATTGTGATTTTATTTTTTATTTTTGGTCAAACTAAATTAAGAATTAATAAACTGCGTATAATTATAGTAAACTATGAAACCTTTGAAATATCTATTACTCTTTCTAACAGTATTGTTTTTTAGCTGTTCGGCTCAACCTCAACACAAAAGTTTTTTTATTGCTAATTGGAATTTAGAAAATTTATTCGACACAAAAGATGACCAGAATAAAAGTGATGAAGAATTCTTAGCAAATTCACCAAGACATTGGACTGCAGAAAGATTGAACAATAAACTTAAAAACTTAGCAAGAGTAATTAAAAATATGAATGATAACAAGGGTCCCGATTTACTGGGTGTTGAAGAAGTAGAGCATAAGTATTTGTTAGAGAGCATGATAAGCAAATATATAAAGAGAAAAAACTACAAAATAGCTTACGCCGAATCGCCTGATCATAGAGGAATAGATAACGGTTTAATTTACAATACAGATTTATTTAAATTGATTGATATAGAAAAACTGACAATTCCGTTAAAAGACAACCATCAAACTCGATATATCCTTTATGTAATTATGAAATTTAAAAATTCTAAGATTAACGTTTTTGTAAATCATTGGCCTTCGAGAAGGGAAGGACTAAAAAAATCCGAACCGAATAGAATTGCTGCAGCTACAATTTTAAGAAAGAGTGTAAATAAGATTTTCTCTCAAAACAGTAATGCCAACATTTTAATACTTGGGGATTTTAATGATCTCCCTTCAAATATTTCAATAAATCGAATACTAAAAGTAAAAGAATTGAATTGTAATTCCGCTTCCGGCATTTCTAAAAACAATTTATACAACTTATCGCTTAAGTTATTTAGAGATGGGAAGGGAAGTTACAAATATAGAAGCCATTGGAATATGTTGGATCAGGTAATAGTTTCGGGGAATTTAATAAACGGGAATTTAGCGAGCTACAAATGCAGCTCGTTTCAAATAATAAAGCCGCCGTTTATGGTTGAACATGGCGGGAGATATGAAGGATATCCATTACCGACTTACGGAGGTCGGAAATATTTAGGTGGTTATAGCGATCATTTTCCTGTTGGTGCGAAATTTTTATTTAACTAAAAAAATATTAACTCGTTATGAAACCGTCATTACTTTTTTAAGACACGAAAAGGTATGATTGTAAAATCTGTAGGCAGTGTGGGCAGTTTTTAAGAAATTTCATTAACCCCGACTTTTAAGTCGGGGATTAGTAAGAAAAGGACATCGGTTTTGGCGTGATTTTTTGGGGAAATCATGACAAAACCAAACAACGAACAGCAAGGGAAAATATAAACAGATGAAATCATACATTTTAATTTTTGGATCTCAAGGAAACCTTGGTAAAGGAATAACAAAGGTACTTGCAGAGAAAGAATTTACTAAAATTTATTTGTTTGATAGACATTTCAGCAGAATTAAATCTCCGAATAACCAAATTGTACAGATCAAAGTTAAAGATTTAATGAATGAGGAAGATGTTATCTCAGCTTTTAACAATATTACAATTGATCAAAAAGCAGATTATCATTTAATCTCTACAATTGGAATGTTTATGGGTGGTAAAACGATTACGGATACGAAATATGATGATTGGTTAAGAGTACATTCAACTAATTTAAATATTTCATTTTTAATAGCTAAGCATTTTTCTAAATTAGTTAAAGCCGCTAAAGGTGGTTCTATTTGGTTTACTAGTGCAATTACTTCGCTAAATCCTGAAGAAGGAAAAGCAGCTTACGGTAGTTCAAAAAACAGTTTGAATTATTTAGTAAAAACTTTAGCTAAAGAGGGAAGAAAGATTAATTTATCAAGCAATGCAATTGCCCCTTTTATAATAGATACAAAACAAAACAGAGAATGGATTTCCGATAAAACTTTAATGGTATCTCCAAAAAGTACTGGAAATTTATTATATTCATTAATTAAAAATTACAAAATACTCAGTGGGAATGTACTTGAGTTGCCGGGAACACTAAAATAAAAATAATTTGGTTATTAATTTACTTATTGACTTTTTTTTATTAAATCCTTAACGTTACTCAGTTTATTTTTCCTAACTACAAAAATTCATTAACACAAATAAATATTACGGAGGATTAATCAAATGCATTTATTAGCTCTGGGATTTGTTTATGAGATAATAGCTCAAGCACAAACAAGCAGTGGTGGCGCTTTAACTTACTTACAACAAAAGTTCGTTGAGGGTGGCGGTTTCATGTGGCCTATTTTAATTTGTTTAATTTTAGGTCTTGGTTTTGTATTTGAAAGAATTTGGACTTTATCAAAATCATCAATGAATACTAAAAAATTTGTTGTTAAGATTCGTGAAGCAATTAATAATGGTGGTGTTAAGGAAGCTATTGAATTATGTCAGAATACAAGAGGCGCAGTTGCTTCAGTTTTTCATGCCGGTCTCTTAAGATCTGATGAAGGTATTGATGCAGCAGAAAAAGCTATTATGTCTTATGGCGGTATTGAAATGGGATTCCTTGAAAGAGGACTTGTTTGGATTTCATTATTTATTAGTTTGGCACCTATGCTTGGTTTTACAGGAACGGTTCAAGGTATGATTGTTGCGTTTGACGATATTGCCTCTGCTAACCAAATGTCTCCCAGTATTGTTGCTAATGGTATTTCTATAGCAATGTTAACAACTCTATTTGGTTTAGTTGTTGCCATGATTCTTCAATTTTTCTACAACTACTTAATTGCTAAAATCGACAGAATTGTTGGCGATATGGAAGAAGCATCCGTAGAATTAGTTGATACTTTATATGAAATTAAAGACAAATAATTAAAGAAAATTAAGAGAACAGAAAAATGCTTATTAAGAAAAAAAATAGACAAGGTGGGGAATTTTCAACTGCTTCTATGGCTGATATTACCTTCTTACTTTTACTATTCTTTCTTGTGTCTACCAATATTGATGTTGATACAGGTATTGGGCTGGCTCTTCCGCAGTATGTACCTCCGGAAGAACAAAATTTTACTCCACTTTCAAAAGATAGATTAGCCGCAATATCAGTTAACTCGAACGGTGATGTTTTACTTAATAAGAAAATTATTGCGATTCCTCAGATTAAGGAAAATTTAACCGCAAGAATTAAAAGTAAAATAAATCTTCCCAAGAAAAAAAAATTAGTTGTTTCTATTAAAACCGATAGACAAACTAATTATGATTTATATATTAGAACACTTGATCAGGTAAAGGGAGCTTTTTTTGAAGTAAGGGACGAATACGCACTAAGCCATTGGGGTAAAAAAACTCATAGTGCAGACAAATTGACAAAAGAACAAATGCAGGAGCTTAAAGATAAAATTCCTATTATTATTTCTATAGCTGAACCTGAACAGATAAATAAATAATTATTTGAGGTTTTTTAATGACTTTCGAGAAAAAAAGAGCAAATACGAGCCCGGGAATTCCTACTGCCTCTATGCCGGATATTATTTTTATGCTTCTATTGTTTTTTATGGTAGCTACTACTTTAAGGGAACAAGATGTATTTGTTAAATTTACATTGCCTGAAGCTAAAGCTATTGAAAAAATAGAAAATAAACGACTTATATCTTATCTTTATGTTGGAAAATCCGGAAGGATTCAAATTGACGATAATATTGTTAAGCTTAAAAATGTACAAGATATTATGTACAAAAAGAGAGTTGCACTTCCTCCTCTTATTGTTTCCATGAGAATTGATCAGAATGTTGAAATGGGTGAGATTACAGATATCCAGCAGGCTTTACGTAAAGCTGACGCTCTCAGAATAAATTATTCTGCAAGAAGAACGGAATAATTTCCCGGTTTTTATTATTTTTAAGAGCAGGTTAATTTTAACCTGCTTTTTTTTTGAGTTTTTGAGGATTAAAATGAATTTGAAAGATAAAATAAACGACGATCTAAAAGAAGCATTAAAAGCTAAAGATAAAATTAGACTTAATACCGTAAGATCAATTAGAGCATTGATACTTGAATTTGAAAAAAGCGGAAAAGATAAAACTATTACAAAAGAAGTTGAAATTAATATGCTTAGTACAGCTGCTAAAAAAAGAAAAGAAGCAATTGAACAATACGAAAAAGCAGAAAGAACGGATTTAGCAAATAACGAAAAAATTGAATTGGAAATAATTCAAAGTTATCTTCCGAAACAATTAACTAAAGAAGAATTAATTAAAGTAATTTCTGATTTAGCCGGACAAATAGGCGCTTCCGGGAAAGCTGATTTTGCGAAACTTATGCCTTTAGCTATTAAAACATTTAAGGGACAGGCAGACGGTAAAACGATTAAAGAAGTTGTTGAATCGATTTTAAATTAATATGAATTATCTTGATTATATAATTCTTGGGATCCTTTTTATAGGTTTTATTCTTGGTTATAAAGACGGTTTAATAAGGAAAATTATTGGTCTTATTGGTTTAATTATAGGAATTTTTGTTGCCATAAAATTTTCCAAACAAGCCGGTATACTGCTTGCTCCGGCATTTAATAATGAGTTTTATCTTTCAGAAATTATTGGTGGAATAACTATTTTTCTACTAATTATCTTTATTTCGTCAATAATTAAACGTCTTGTTCACCCGGCAGATAAAGTAAATAAGTTTTTGAACCAATTTTTAGGCGGACTTACCGGAATATTCCAACTGATAATTTTTGTAAGTGCATTTTTATTGCTTCTCAATATTTTTCAATTTCCTTCCGAAAAAGATCGTGACGCTTCCATATTATATTCACCTGTCTATAATATTGTGCCTAAAACTATTGATTTGATTCTTGGTTCCCGCAGTGATGCAAAAGGTTTTATTGAAGATTACATTAACAGTTCAAACCAATCGGATACACTTGAAATTTCTGACTCACTCAATATCGATTCTACTTCAAAAACAAAAGATTCGCTGCAATGATTTCTAAAGATGTTTTAGAAAAGTTAGAATTCAATACAATTCTAACCTATATTTCAAAATATACATCAACCGAAATTGGTAAAAACATAATTTTATCGACCAAACCTTTTTCATCACTAAATACAATAATCGAAGAGGGCAATTTTGTATCGGAAGCTAAAAATGTTTTAATTGAGATGGATTACCCTCCGTTTGTTTTTGTTCCCGACCTGTATAATCAACTTTCCACAAGTAATATTGAGGGGAGTATACTTAACCAATCCGAGATTAAAAGCATTTTAACTTTAGCAGAAACTTCTAGAAAAATTTTTACTTTTTTTAAGCAGACAGAAAATTCAAATCTATTTAGAAAGATTGCTAACGGTTTATTTGTAGATAAAGTTTTTGAAAATCATATAGCATCTATTTTCACGAGTTCCGGTGAGATTTCAGATAATGCAAGTCCGGAACTTAAAAAGATAAGGCAAGAAATAAGAACAAAAAGCAATACACTAAAACAAATTGTAAATAAAATACTAAAAAAACTAAGTGACGCATATTTGGTCCAGGAAGATTATATTACTCAAAGAGACGGAAGAATTGTTTTGCCCATTAAAGCGGAGCATAAACGACACGTAAAAGGATTTATTCACTCGGAATCTTCTACAGGACAAACTGTTTATATTGAACCTGAGGAATCCTTAGAACTAAATAATGATATTTTAACTTTAACTTTTGCCGAGAAAAGAGAGATTGAAAGAATTCTAAAAAATATAACTATTATTATCGGCAACTCAAGCAATAGTTTAAAACATTCCCTCAATATTTTGGGTAAACTGGATGCAATTTTTGCGAAAGGCAAATATTCATTGGAGATAATAGGTGCGTTTCCATCATTTTACGAAGATGAGCCGCTTACGCTTATTGATGCAAGACATCCGATCTTGATAAAAAGATTAACACGTGAAAAGGTAGTTCCTTTAAATCTTAAAATTGATAAAGATAATGTTATTTTAATTACCGGACCAAATGCCGGTGGTAAAACAGTTGTCATAAAAACAATCGGTTTGTTATCCGCGTTGGCTCTATCGGGAATTCATATTCCTGCTGCAGCGGATTCAAATTTGCATTTTTTCAAGGATATATTTTTAGATATTGGAGACGAACAGTCAATAGAAAATGATTTAAGTACGTTTAGTTCACATTTATCAAACCTAAATAATATTGTAAATAATGCCGGCAGCAAGTCTTTAATTCTGCTTGACGAAATTGGAACCGGAACTGATCCGGAAGAAGGGGCAGCCCTTGCTGCAGCTTTGCTAATGGCATTAAAAAACAGTAGGGCAAAAGTATTGGCTACTACTCACCATGGAAACTTAAAATTACTAGCCCATAAACTTGACGGTTTCCAAAATGCATCAATGAAATTCGATACCGATAACTTAAAACCCACCTACGAATTCCGGCAGGGTTTGCCCGGTTCCAGTTATGCTTTTGAAATAGCAAAAAAGATAGGACTTAGTGACCCGATACTACAAAATGCCAGACAGCATTTGGATATAGATAAAAACAAAATTGAAAGTTTTTTAGTTGAAATAGAAAAAAAATCTTATGAGTTAAATAAAAAATTAAAATCACTTGAAATTGAAAATACCAGATTAAAAGGATTAACAAAACTTTATGAGACTAAAATTAATAATTTAAAAGCTAAACAAGCAGAGATATTGACCCAAACAAGTAACAAAGCAAAATTATTTTTAGAGGGAATAAATAAAAAATTTGAACTAACTATTAAAAATATTCGTGAGTCCGAAGCCGACAAAAAAGTAATTAAAAAGGAAAAAGAAAAGCTGCTACAGATTAAACAAGATGTAGAAAAGTTTTATGAACCGGTAACGAATGATGAACCAATTCATCAGAGGAAATTAAAGGTTGCAGATTTTGTTAAACTAAAAAATTCAACAACATCAGGCATCATAACTGAAATAGATAAGCAGAAAAAAAGGGCAACTATTACAAGCGGTAATTTGAAACTAAATGTTAAATTATCAAACTTGGAATTAACTAAAAGGCAAAAAGATATTTCAGAATCCAAAGCAGAATACAATCCTTATATTCCCAATACCAGGCTAGATATTAGAGGAAGGAAACCGGAAGAAGTTGAATTCGAAGTAATTAAATTTATTGATGATTCTTATGCAGCAAATATTGATCGAGTTGAAATTTTACATGGTAAAGGAACGGGAATATTAAAATCGAGCATACAAGAATTATTAAAAAAACATTCTTTAGTAAAAAAATTTTATTTCGCCGATATTGAAATCGGCGGCGAAGGCATAACTATTGCTGAATTTAAGTAGTCCAACAGACAGAACAAAATTAAACTCATTCAAGAAATAAAAATACAGGGTAAACGTAAGTTTAATGTTTTTTAGCTTTATTAATGGTTTTATAACACTAAGATTCAATTAGTAAGTGCGACAAAATAGATTTAATTCTCTGGGGTTAACC
>CBEVZC010000051.1:0-19669 GCA_965554225.1 uncultured bacterium
TAAACCTTTGTTAACTCTAAGTATGATAGTAAAAAATGAAGAAAAATATCTTCGCAGATGTTTAGAATCTGTAAAAGATATTGCAGATGAAATTGTAATTGTCGATACCGGTTCTACGGACAAAACCTTAGAAATTGCCGAAAGATACGGCGCTAATATTTTTCATTTCGATTGGGTGGATGATTTTTCCGCAGCTCGTAATTTTGCGCTTTCAAAATCCAACGGTAATTGGATTTTATATTTAGATGCAGATGAACAATTAAATCCGGATTCAGTTAGAGAACTAAAAACAATCATTAATAAACAAGACAAGTTAGGTGTTAATTGTACCGTTACTAATTTAGATGATTATTCCGGCAATGTAAGAAAAATGAATTATATCCGTCTATTCAGAAATGCCGATAAAATTCATTTTGAAGGTAAAGCTCATGAGCAAATACAAAATTCATTAGTAAAATCCGGGTATAAAATTATTCAGTCTAAAATAGAGATAGTTCATCATGGATATAATTTGCCAAAGGAAGAATTAAAGCATAAAGCCGAACGTAACTTAAAACTTCTTCTGTCAGATTACGAAATAACAAAAAATTCTTATTGTGCTTATCAACTTGCAAATACTTATTCTGTTTTGGATAAGCGTGAAAAAGCTTTGCAATTCTATAAAGAAGCACTTAGGGACAAAAATCTGCCTGTTGAATATCGATCTGTTTGCTTTCTACAGTTGGCTGATGATAAAATGCGAAACGGAGACCTTAAAGAAGCTCGTGATCTAGTGAAAGAAGGCTTGGCTTTTGACAAAACAAGTATAAATTTAATGATGCTTGGCTCACAAATATTCGGCAGTTTAAACAACTATAGTGAAGCAATAAAATTATGTAAAGGGGCACTCAAATTTAATGATTCAAAACTTAAAAATAATTCGATTAATAAGAACTTTGATATTTCTATTAAACCCAAAAAAATTCTGTACCAGGGGCTTTTGCTTTCACTTAAGGGCAGCGACAGTAAGTCGTTTTACTTATTCTTGAATGAATTGGAAAAATTGAACGGAGAAAGAAAATTTGAAAGAACTTTGATATTGGAATTAATGAACAATGAAAGTATTGATAAAAATGACATTGATTTTCTTAAAAATATAATTGATGATGAAAACTTAGAATTTTATTTAATATTATTATCGTCTTATAATAAACAGCAAGAAAAACTATCCATTTTAAATTCGTTGGAAAACAGATTTAATAACAACTCGAAATATTTAGTTCAAATTGGATTAGCATATTATGAAAAGAATGATTTAAAGAAGGCACAGGAATATTTTGAACTTTCGCTCGAACAGCAAGAAAAGAACCCTTCGACAGTATTTTATCTGGCTTCAATTTATTTAAGTACTAATAATATAAATAAGTTGATTAGATTAATCGAATTTGCTAATACAACTTTTAAGGATAATAGAATAGTTCAGGAAAAACTGCAAGTACTTATTGGTAAAATTAAACCTCTTCTTGAAAATGTGTAATCACAAAAGCAAATCCCCGTAATAACAAAACTCTAAACTTTTTATTTAAGCCTGCGATAATGTAGCTGAGAAAAAAAATAACTTAGACCGGTTAGGAGGGCTGGTAAACTAATTAAATTTTTATTTAAACAATCAAGCAGGGAGGCTTGATTAAAACTAATAACAATAAACACGGAGGTTTAAATGTCCACACAATCATTTAGAATTAACACAAACGTTGGTGCTCTTAGAGCTTATAATGCATTAGCAAAATTAAACACTATGGCTCAAAAATCTCAACTTCGTTTAGCTTCTCAAAAGAGAATAAACAGGGTTGGTGATGATACATCGGGTTTTAACGTTGGTAAATCTTTAGATACTAAAGTAACTCTTATGCAGTCGGCTCAAAGAAATGTTGGCTCTGCACAAGACATGCTTGCAACGGCTGAAAGTCAGTTAATTAGTATTAAAGACATGATTACACAAATAAAGGGTAAAATTGCCGATTCCGCTAACCCTGTAAATGACAGTTCCGCAATAGCAAAAGATATAGTTGCTATCGGTAAAGAAATTGAAAGTGCATTTGCACAAACCAAATTTAATGATACTACATTACTTGAATCTGTTTCCGGTGGAGCCGGTGCAGGATTTACTTTCCAAACCGGTGCAGGTACTAGTGATACAATTGCCATTACTTATGGAACTGACGGTAGTAAAGATCTAGTTGGTAGTACAAATACCGGTGATGGGGTTGCCTCTGGACTTGGAGCTGAAGTCGCAGCAGCTTTAGATGCCATTGTAGGAGTCACCGATGCAACAAGCATCGCAGCTCTTAGTCTTACAGATTTTCAATCGGCAGTTGATGGTTCACTTGGTGCAATTGGTAATTATACCCAAAGGTTAAATGCCAAAGAAGACTTCTTAAATGCTGCGATCTTAAATTCTCAATCGGCTTATAGTAGATTATTCGATGCCGATATGGCTAAGGAGCAGTTGAATTCAACAAAATCTCAAATAGGAGCGCAAGCAGCTTCTGCAATGTTTTCCCAGTTGAATTTAGCTCCGCAGCAAGTATTGCAGTTATTTAGATAATGGTTAAACCTATTATTATGCTCTTCCGGTAATTACCGGAAGAGCTTATTAAATTCTTATATTGAACAATAAAGGTGAACAATGTATCAATCTTCGGCATTATTAAGACAAAATTATCAAATGGGCGGCGCTTCTACTTATCTGGCAAATGAATTGCTGGAAGCTGCTCCTGAAAAATTACTATTAAAAGTTTATGATTATGCAATAGCAAATAGTATAAAATGTAATTTGGAAAATACTAATAAAGCAATAAATCTTCTATCATCAGCTCTAAGATATGATAATGAAGAATCACAACAAATTTCTGTAGGATTAAAAAGACTATATGACTTTTGCCAGGATCAAATGAGAAATAAAAATTACGAGTTGGTAACTAATATTTTAACCGAGCTGAGAGAGACCTGGTTAAAAATATTACAGTAAATTAAATAACTTCTTGGGAGGGAGTTATGGATCTTTTAAGTACATCTGGAATAGACAAGTTAATCTCAAATTTCCGTTACTATGAGCGGAGTAGAAGGATTACGCCTCTTGAACAGAGAAAAACAAAAATATCAAATTTATCTTCGGCATGGTCCGATTTAAATACTAAATTAACTTCTTTTAGATCGGAACTTGACGGGCTTAAAAGTACTGAGGGTAATTCGGTTTTCGATGCTAAAATGGTTGAACTTTCCAGTTCCGATTACTTTTCTGCAACTGCAACAAGTAGTGCGGCAATCGGTGCATACACAATGACGGTTGATCAATTAGCACAGTTTGATAATGTAGTATCAGATACAAAAACTTCGGATTCCGCATCAGGCGTACAGGCAGGTACTCTTTCTTTTAGGGTCCAATCTGGTGCTTTTGATAGCACTATAGAGATTACAACGACCGGTTCCGAAACGTATAAAGAACTTATGGAAAAAATAAGTACTGCAATTAACGATGCCAGTGATGGTTCTATTGCAGCTTCGGCATTTTCACCTACAACCGATCAGTCAAAGTTGAGTATTGCAGCTCAGAATAGCGGTAAGGATAATGAAATAACGCTTTCCGATGTAAGCGGTAATGCTTTGGCATCTGTAGGACTAAACTTGTCATCACGTGTAGCAGCTGGCACTGATGGATCGGCAGGTTATGTTTATGCGGAAAGCGAATTAAATTCGAAAATGACCTTTAACGGAATTTCGGTTGAAAGAAATTCTAATACAGTAGACGACTTAATCAGCGGAGTTACTTTAATTCTTAAGGAAAAAATGGATACAGGTGTCCCGCGCGTAAATATAATGATTAAAAATGATGTAAATAAAGTTAAAGAAAAAGTAAAGAGTTTTATTAGTTCATTTAATACGGCGTATAATTACTTAAAGGATAATTACAATTCTACAAAAGATAAAAGAGCGGTTTTCACAGGAAATAGTACAGCTTCTAATTTAAAACAATTATTGATATCGCAAGTATCGTCACAAGTTGAAGGGCTGCCCAGTGGTGATTTGAGTTTTCTTTCCGATATAGGAATATCTTTTGACCCCAGCACAGGGTTAACATTATCCGACGAATCGAAACTTAATGATGCGGCATCTGCAACTCCCGACCAAGTACAGGCGTTGTTTAATTCAACTAACGGGATAGCGACGAAGCTTTTTAATACCGCAGATAATTATACTAAAACGGATGGTATTATATTTCACATTACCGATTCTTATGATAGTACAGTTTCGTATCTTTCTGATAAAATTACTTCAAGGAATGAAAATATAGATAAGCAAGCTACTATTCAAAGAAAGAAATATGAGCAGCTCCAAACACAATTATCGACTTTAATGAATAATTATAATTACTTCCAGCAAATAGCACAAGGGACTTTCTAAAAATGGATGTTTTGGATGCGGAAATAAAAAGAATGGAAACTTATTTGGATAATGTGGAAAACTCATTTACAAATTTACAAGAAGATAATTTTGATAGTTGTATGGAGAGAATTAAGATTAATATTAGTAAATTTGAACATACAAGGAACGAACTTATTATAAATAATTCTCGGGAACTATTGAGACGCAGATCACAAGAGCTGGGTCAGAAGGTTAAACAAATCTATCGGAGATTCGATAATGTTATTAAAGAAAAGAAAAGTGAACAGGATAAATTAAAGTCCTTGCTTTTAGATTCGTTAAATCAAAAAAAGTTAAACAACTATAAAAGGTGAAATCGTGCAAGTAAATGGAGTGGGAAACAATATTAACCGTTTGCATGAGCAATACAAACAAAACAGCAAACATAAAAATGTTAAGCAGAAAAACTCAACTGACAAGATAGAAATATCAGAGGAGGCAAAACAGCTTCAAGCACAAAATGTTGATGCTCAGGAAATTACTAAAGTTAGAGATAAGATCGATAACGGATTTTATAATTCAGACGAAGTACTGAATAAAGTCGCAGATAAAATATTAAAAGAGTTTGATAAAGAATAATATTTTATTTTAAGGGTCGGACCATTTTCCCGACCCCTAATTTCCTTCCGTTAAAACTTACCTTAAGGGATACATTTTAAAAAAAATCGAAAAATCTATTTATAAAATTTTAATTAAAATACTTTCAATATTGAAGGTTATATATCTGAATATCTCTATCAAATTACGGATTTCTTTTTTCATGTTTGCAAGTTATTTTCAAATTAGCTAAAATACAATAGTTAAAATATTTATTTTAATAAGCTTGATGAATGAGGGGCCCTATTCTTGAATGAAATCCACAATAATAAATTAAAAATCCTTGGAAAATTAGCTGCTAGTCTGGCGCACGAAATTCGTAATCCGCTTTCTGCACTAAAATTAAACTTAGAGTATTTGAATATGTCAATCGACAATTTTTCAAAGGAAGATGCCGAGTGTATTCAAGCTTCGCTTGATGCAGTTGAGAGGATACAAATTTTGGTTGACAATACATTAGCGTTTTCCAGAAAACCAAAAGATGATCTTGGAACTTATGAACTAAATTATATTGCAAAACAAGCAATTCAAATGATCCAGAGCAATGCAAATAGAAAAGGTATAAAGATTGTTACTGCATTTAGTTCCCAGATACCGAGACTGAAATTTAATAAGGATAAAATATTACAGGTTATCTTAAATTTGTTAAGCAATGCTTTAGATGCAAGTCCGGCTAATAGTCAAGTTTTGATTTCCACTTATTTGAACAATAATAATTTAGTAGTCTTAGAAATAAAAGATGAAGGTACGGGAATTAAAGAAGGAGATAAGGACAAAGTATTCAGCGATTTTTATACGAGTAAGGATAAAGGAACAGGATTGGGACTAAGCGTGAGCAAAGGTCTTCTTAAAGAACATGGAGCTGACGTAATGTTTGAGAGCGAGTTAGGAGTAGGGACAAAATTCTTTATCATTTTTCCAAAATCATTAATCGAGGATGAGCATGGTACCGAAACTATTAATAGTTGATGATGATAACTTAGTTTGTCTATCGCTAAAAAAAGTACTAACTAAGTTAGGTTATGAAGTTGATGTTTGTATGGAGGGTGGAAAAGCGCTGGAAATGGTTGAACTCCATAGCCCTGATATTGTACTTCTTGATATTTATTTGTCTACGGTTAACGGTTTGGATATTTTGAAAGAATTACAGGAAAAGTACTTTCATATTCCCGTAATAATGATAACAGCTTATTCAGATGTAAAAATTGCAGTTGAAGCAATGAAACTTGGTGCATTCGATTTCCTTTTAAAACCAATTGATATTGAACAACTTAAAATAGTATTAAATAAGTGTGTAAATCACCTCAAGCTAAAAATGGAAGTTGATAATTTACACACTATGCTTTCTGAAGAAAAATTAACGAGGGAATATTTTGGTAAAAGTAAATCTATTGTAAGAGTTTTAAATGTTGTTGAAAAATTAGCGCTAAGTGAAGATACAACAATTCTTTTAGAAGGCGAGAGCGGGTCTGGGAAAGAGGTCTTTGCTAAATACATTCATCAGCTTAGTCCGCGCAGCGAAAAGGTATTTATTCCAATCAACTGTGCGGCAATTCCGAAAGAGTTGGCAGAGAGTGAATTATTCGGACATGAGAAAGGAGCTTTTACTGGAGCATCAAATAAAACAAAAATGGGAAAATTTGAGCTTGCAAACGGCGGAACAATTTTATTAGATGAAATAGGTGAACTTACTTTAGACATTCAAGTAAAACTCCTGAGAGTTTTGCAGGAAAAGAAATTTTACAGAGTAGGCGGAGAAAGAGAAATAGCCGTAAATGTTAGAGTCTTGGCGGCAACAAATAAAAATTTAGAAGATGAAGTTAAAAATGGAAATTTCCGAGAAGATTTGTATTACAGATTAAATGTTGCTAAAATTACAATTCCTTCTTTAAAAGAGAGGCGTTCTGACATTCCTGTTTTGGCTTATTCATTTATGCAAAATTATGCCGGTAAGTTTGGCAAGCGGATTAAAGGTATTGGTGACGATGCTTTGGAACTGCTGCAGAATTATAGCTGGAGAGGTAATATCCGTGAATTAAAAAACGCAATGGAAAGGGCAGTTCTTATGCTGGACACCGATGAACTAAAAGCTCAGCATTTTAATTTCCTCAATACTGCTAAAGTAATTTCTGATAACAATACTCAATTCAATTTAAAGATTCCGCCTGAAGGAGTAAAAATAGATTTAGTACTAAAAACCTTAATACTAAAAACCTTAGATATTACTAAGGGAAACCAGGTGCAGGCGGCAAAAGTGTTAGGGCTTTCCAGGTCGAAATTACGTTATAGAATGGAACAGCTTGGTATTGAGGTTACAAGAACAATTCATTAATTGTTTTTTAAACAGCGTAACATCTTAGCTTTCTTACTCTTAATCCTGCTCTTACTCATACTCTAAAGAAATACTCATTTCAATAATCTTTAGTATAAAAATTAAGTCATCATTTTATTTCGTAAAATCAAAAACTATTTCACAAAGTAACACAAAGAAACACACAAAGTTTCACTAAGTAAAAAAATGTTCTTGAAACTAAGCTTTCCTTTCTTACTCTTGTACTTACTCTAAAATAGAGCTATTCTAAATTAATCTTTGCTAAAAGAAAATCATATTTAATCTGTTGAATTAATTCTTTCTTTTATGCAAATTAAACACTAAGGAAATAAACCCCGGGCTTGAAAGCTATAATTTAGTATAAAAAAAGGAGCATGAATAATGCTCCTTATAATACAATCAATATTTATTTTATATAAAAAAATTCTTATTTGTGACTTCCGAAATATTTCATAAATTGAACTCTTTCGTATAGAGCGGGATCTTTAACATTTTTGTAGCTTAGTTTCCCTCTAAAATCATCAAGTGATGAATAACCTTTGTGGTCCATCCACTTTTCAAGTTCATTTAGCATAACGCCGACTTGTTCGGGACCATTCTTATACAAAGTGGAAGCAACTTGTACGGCATGAGCGCCGGCTAACAACTGTTTAATAACACCGGAACCGTCGTGTACGCCGGTGGACGCAACCAAATCACACTTAACTCTATCCGAAAGCATTGCTATCCAGCGTAAAGACATTGATAAATCTTGCGGATTGCTGAGTACATAAGTGGAAATAATTTTTTCGTCTTCAATATCAAAATCCGGAGCAAAAAATTTATTGAACAAAACTAATCCTTTAATTCCCGTTTCGGAAAGTTTTAAAATCATTGTTGCTAAGTTTGAGAAATAATGACTAATTTTTAATGTAACCGGTACAGTTGTATTATTCAATACTTTTTCAACAATATTAAAATACAACTTCTCATTTTCTTCACAAGTTCTGTTAAAATTTGAGGGAAGCAAAAACATGTTTAGTTCAATAGCGTCAACACCTACGCTTTCCATTTGTTTTGCAAAGTAAATCCATTCATGGTCTGACATGCAATTTATACTTCCTATTACAGGGATATTTACATGTCTTTTCAGATCAAGAAGAAGATCAAGATATTTTTCAACGTTATGCTGTTTTACTTTAGCATCAAAATAATCAAATAGTCCCTCGTCATATCCGGCTTTAACAGCTTCTTTAATCTCATGTTCGGATTCTAAAGTTATTTCTTCTTCAAATATCGATCGAAGAACAACGGCAGAAACTCCGTTGTCTTCTAATGTTTTTATGCTGTCTATATTATCCGTTAATGTAGAACTGGATGCAATAATTGGGTTTTTTAATTTCATCCCCAAGTAAGTTGTTGATAAGTCTGCCATTTTTATTTTCCTATAATTGTCTAATTTTTAATTTACAAATTAAATTATTTATTTTCACTCTTTAAAATGTATTTTTCAATTCCTTTTACTGCACGGTAACCATCTGCAATTGCACTAATAGCGTCGGCTCTTCTATTTGCAATATCGCCGGAAGCAAATAACCACGGTACATTTGTCTGCTGATCTTCGTTTACAATAATTCTACCGCGCTTAATTTCAATTTGATTTTTAATATCCTCAGGTATAAAATCATAATCTGCAGATTGTCCGATGGCACCGATAACGGAAGTAACTTCGATTATATGTTCATCGCCTTCGATAATTTTGGGCCTCGGTCTTCCTCCCTTGGGGTCCGGAATCATTTCTGCATTTGCATATTTTAGCGCTTTTACTTTATTGTTTTCATCGAGTATTATTTCTAAAGGAATTGCTTGAGGATGAATGTCAACCCCTTCATCTTCAGCTCCTTCAATTTCTTCCCAGTCAGCCGGCATATCTTCTACGCGGCGTCTATATAAAATTGTTACATCTGCGCCAAGTCTTTTTGAAACTCTTGCGGCATCTAT
The DNA here is from genome assembly GCA_965554225.1 of uncultured bacterium. Lineage (GTDB taxonomy): Bacteria > Bacteroidota > Ignavibacteria > Ignavibacteriales > Melioribacteraceae > BMS3ABIN04. The sequence continues at coordinate 9,374 of CBEVZC010000051.1, forward strand.
TGCTACGTTTCCGCCCCCGATTACAACAACTTTATCTCCAATCTCAACATGTTTTTCACTGTTAATATTTCGGAGGAAATTAACTGCTTGAATTGACCCTTGAGAATTTTCTCCGACCAATCCTAATTCGTATGGAACCTCAAATCCAATACCGATCAAAATAGCTTCGTGATGTTTTTTCATCTCTTCTAAAGTAATATCCTTGCCTACTTTCATGTCGTATCTGATTTTAACTCCCATTTTTTCCATGTACTCTACTTGCTTATCAATGCTGTCCAGAGGTAGTCGGTATTTAGGAATTCCATACATAATCATTCCGCCGGCGTGGGATTTCGACTCGTATATTGTAACATTAAATCCGCGTAAAGACAAATAATAGGCTGCTGTAAGTCCGGAGGGTCCGGCGCCTATTATTCCAACGGAGTGACCGTTTGGAGGAAGAATTTCGGGGTTAACAATTTTCTCGATTAAATCGGCATTCTTCACAGTACTGGTTGCATAACCCTTTAACCAACGAATAGCAATAGGTTCGCCTCGATGTCCAATAGCACAAACAGTTTCGCATCTTCTTGTACAAACTTTACCACAAGTTTCGCCAAGCGGGTTATTATCATAAATAATTTTTACTGCTGCTTCGTCATCTCCATTTGCAATTGCGTTGATATATTCCGGAATATGCATATGAACCGGACAGATATCTGTACAAATAGAACAGCCAACACAGCGGGCAGCTTCTTTGCGTGCTTCTTCTTCATTATATCCAAGCAAAACTTCCGCAAAAGATTTTACTCTTTCTGTCCCTTCCAATTCGTGCATTGGAATGCGTTCGTATTCTAAAAGAGGCTTCCCTTCGGCGCTTTGGAACGAAAGATTTTCTTTACCTTCCGGGTTATCCACACCCGGCATCCACAGAAATGAATCCGGGTCTTCACTTACATATACATAATCTTTAGTTAAATTTAGTGAACCGGTAGGACAAACATCAACGCATAGAGCACACCAGCAGCATCGTCCATTATCAACACGCGGACGTAAGCCGGAATCTCCACTGTTAGTTTCAAATCCGTCAACATGAATCATATCTATTGCTGCATTCTGACAAATGGTTGCACATGTTCCACAACCGATACATTCTTCAAGATCATTAAAATGAAAACCTCTATAACGAGTCGCAGTTTCCTTCTTTTCTTTAGGGTACCTAACGGTATGAGGTGGTTTTGTACCTTGTTTTAATGCAGAGAACGGAGCTAAAACTCCTTTTATATCAAATGCCATAATTGCCTCTTATCTCTCTATTTCAGGAGGACATACTCCTAAACTATTCATTATAAAACTTACATCGGCTATATTTGCCCCGACAAGAATTTTTTCCAACAAAGAAACACCATGAACATATGCAGGTCCGCGTACATGCACTCTTCTTGGTTTTATTGAACCGTCGCTTACTACGTAATATCCAAATTCACCGCGGGTCGACTCGGTTTTAACGTAAGCTTCACCAGGAGGAACCTGCCAAGTCAATGGGTTCGGAATTTTATTATAGTAATCGCCCTTTGGCATCTTCTCAATTACTTGCCTTATAATTGAAATTGATTGTTCATATTCTTGTCTTCTAACAAGCGCTCGGGACCACACATCGCAGCCATCCGAGGTTGGGACAATAAAATTTAATTTATCATAAACTTCATATGGTTCATCAATACGAACATCATGCTTTATTCCTGATCCGCGTAAGGGGGGACCAACAACGCCCCATTCAATAGCTTTGTCTTTTGGAATAATTCCAACACCCTGAGCACGTTTCTGAAAGAGGGCATTATTAAAAAGCAAGTTGTCATAATCAGGCAAACGGTTTTCTAAATAGTCCAGAGTTTTTAATACCCTGTCGGTAAAACCCTCCGGAAGGTCGCGTCTTACGCCACCTGCCCAAATGTACATATGGTAAACTCTTCCGCCTGTTAATTCTTCGAACAAGTCTATAATGTAATCACGATCACCAACAGTCCATTGCGGCATTGTATAAAGTCCCATGGAACCCGATTGACCACCCATCCAAAGACCGTATGTGGCAAGTCGTGCTAATTCCAAAACCATTACGCGAATATATTTTGCACGTTCGGGAACTTCACGTCCTTCAATTTCTTCAATTGCCCGCGCAAGATTTTCCTCATTCGGGTCAGGTTCGGGAACACAAATACGGCATACAATAGGAAAACTTTGTGTCCAAGTTCGTTGTTCCATTAATTTTTCAAATGCTCTGTGCAAATAACCGACGTGAGTTTCGGCTTTAACAATTGTATCGCCGGCTACTTTCAACTTTACCATCATATTCCCGGTTATTCCGGGATGTTGTGGACCAAGGTATATAGTAGTTTCTTTTTCTCTCATTCTTCTATTCTACGAATCGAATATTCTTTTGCAAAATCCGGTACTTTTTCACCGCTGTGTTTACTAATTGTTTCACGCACATCTTGTGCGTCTTCACGTCCGGGACGCTGATAAAAATTTTCTTGTGAGTATTTAATTGTATCAAAATCCCTTCTCATCGGGGGAATGCCTTCCCAATCTTCAAGAATAAACTCTCCTAAGCGCTCGTTACCTTCAAAATTAATACCATACATTTCATGAATTTCGCGTTCATAAGTTTCCGCTTGAGGCCATAGATGACTAAGTGTAATAAACTCAGGTTTGTCTCTGTCTATTCTGGTTTTAACCATGAGCATTAAACTGGCTTCATAAGACCATAGCATGAAAACAAGTTCGAATTCATTTTCCTCTATCCAATCAACGCAAGAAATATGCGCAAGGTGTTTGAAGTTTAAGTAGTCTCTGGCATAGGCTAAAAACAGAGGGACTAAATCTAAGCGCAATTTAACTTTAACTCTTTTTTCGCGTTGAACTTCAACTTCAGCCGTATGAAAAATCTTTTGTATCTGATCAACGCATGTATTTTCTGTACAATCATGTATATGCATATTTATCACCAGTTATAATCGGGCATTTTCCAATTGTGAATTACTTTCTTTTGATTTTCCCTGTACCATTCCAAATTTTCTTGATATTTTTCCGCACCGTTAGCTTTACCTTCTTCAATTAATTGCTGTAATTTTATAAACCCCGAAATCACACTTTCCGGACGTGGCATACAGCCATTAATGTAAACATCAACCGGAATATAACGGTCAAGAGCTTTAATGGTATTGTAAGAATCCCAATACATTCCGCCATTTATTGTGCAAGAACCAAAACCAATTACGTATTTGGGGGATTGCATCTGTTCGTAAGTACGGATTACTCGCTTTAAAGTTTTAGTTGCTAAGTAACCGGTAATTAACAATACATCTGCCTGGCGCGGTGTTGCCGCGCCTCTTAGTCCGAAACGCTCACCGTCGTATCGGGAAGTCATGGTCGGCGGAACTTCAATTGCACCACATCCGGTTCCGTATGCCAAGATCCACAATGAATGTTTACGTGCAAAAGTTTGAATTATATCTACAATTTTTTTTGAATTTTTATCGTAAGTCATAATAGTTTATCCTTTCCAAACGACTGCAAGAATAGCAATAACACCAAAGACCGTAGGCCATTTCCAGAAAAATCTGATAGCCTGTTCGGTTCTAAATCTCGGATTAACGATTCCGGTTAATACGGGAATCATATAAAGCAAGAATGTTTTGATAATCAGTGTTCCGAAATCACCGGCACCGCCAAGGAATATGTCAGTAAACAAAACAAGTTTTGCAAAAGTGAAGATAGAGCGACTTGTCTGCATTAATCCCAAATACTTTCCGCCGAATTCAGAAGGGGGACCGGACGCAATTTCTGCCGGAGCAATAACAACGTCAAAAGGCGCATAGCCCATCATTCCTAAAAATGCTAAGATTGCAGCTATAAAAGCAATTGGAGATTGAAAAATTATCCAATTTGTAAATTTGTCTTGAACAGCTAATAAGTCATTTAATGAAGTAGTATGAAATTGAATCATGATTGCCAAAAGCGCTAATACGAAAGGAATTTCATAGCCGACCATCATACTAAGCCCGCGGGATACGCCGATTACCGCATTTGGATTTCCGGTTTGTCCAACACCTAGAGCCATTCCAAGTGAGCCAAAAACCATTATGTAAAGCAAAAAGATTAAATCCCCGCTAAAGCTAAGGTTTGCAAATAGATTGGAATCTCGTAAAACCGGAATGAAATAAAGTGTGGTTACGGAGGCCGTTATAGCAAAAACCGGCGCTAAATGGTGCATCCAGCCATGGCTAACAGTAGTTTTTTTACTGTAAAGTTTAATAATATCCCAAAAATTTTGCGATGGCGGCGGACCAAATCTGTTTTGAACACGGGCTGTAATATTTCTAACAATACCGCCGTAAGTAACTCCTACAATAAATGCAACTATTGGAGTAATTATTATTCCGAGAATTTTTAACCAATTAATATCCATCTATAAAAATCCTAATTAACTAAACTTGTATTAGAAAATATTTTATTAAAGTGCAACACCAAATATTAATTCCGAAAACAAAAATAAAATCAATAAAAATCCCATTACGTACATTGCATAAGTTTGTCCGTTGCCTGTATAAACGTAGCGCAAATGTTCAAACGAATCTTCTAATATTTTACCGGTGTAATTATAAAGCTTATCAACACTAGGTTTTAAAATCGATCCTAAAGCTCTTTCAAACGGTTTGTAAAAATCTAAGGCATAAGTAAGATTTTCATTTTCTGTTGGAACTTCACCGGATGTATGAATATCTTTTGTAGTTACATAACGGTTTCGTCTGTAACCTTTAATCGTAATTAATATCCATACAAGAATAAACACACCAGCAATTGAAGTTACAATTGTGTTCATATCAACTTTTCCGCCCCAATTGTTAAATAGCACCGAAGTTTCCCACGCATGTTGAAAATTTCCAAGATAACCCAGAGCACCTGAAATCGGTTTTAATAACAGTCCGGGGAAAACACCAAATACTAAAGTCGAAATTGCAAGAATTAACATTGGAATAATCATTCTTAGCGGAGCTTCTTTTACATTCTCAGTTTCTTTTTCTTCTTGTCCTAAAAACAATGAAAAGATAAATCGATATAAGTATAAAAATGCTGCAGTGCTTGCAAAGAAAATAATAATTACCAAAAAGTAATGATTGGATTGAATTAACGATTCATAAAGCATCCATTTCCCTGCAAAACCTCCTAGTGGAGGAATACCGGCAACAGTAATAATTCCGAATAACGCCGTAAAAAATGTGTAAGGCATTTTCCTAACCAATCCGGATACTTCGTTCATGTTTGTTGTACCGGTTCTGTAATAAACTGCGCCAACAGAAAGGAAAAGCATCGACTTAAAAATACCATGCATTATGGTTAAGAAAAGAGCCGCTGTGATACTTAACGGAGTTCCAATAGCAAGTCCGGTAATTATGTAACCTAATTGTCCGATGGAGGAATATGCGAGCAGCTTTTTGGCATCTGTTTGAAATATTGCATAGAATGTAGAAAATAAAGCCGTAAGTGCTCCTATCCAAGCTAAAATCTCTTGAACATAAGGATAAAATCCTTGACCTGCAGCTAATTTAAATAAGACCAGACCGATACCAAAGATTCCCATTTTTGAAAGCGCCCCTGAGAATATTGCCGTATACGGAGAAGGCGACATTTTATATGCATCCGGAGCCCAAACATGCAAAGGCATCATTGCGCTTTTAACACCAAACCCGGTTATCAATAATATTACCACGGCTAATTGTGCTGCAACGCTCATTGTTCCGAAGTTTGCAAATATATTTGTAAGTTGAAGTGAACCAATTCCCGAGTAAATTATTACAATGGCTGTTAATATTGAATATGCACCAATTGCACTGAAGATAAAATATTTAAGTCCAACACTTTGTGCTTCTTCACAGCAATAAATGGTTAACATGAAGGATGACCAAGTCATAATTTCCCAGAAGAAGAAAAGAGAAATTAAATCCTGACTATAAACAATCCCAAACATTGCTCCGATTGAAAACATAAAGTTCATATAGAAATAGCCGAGTCTTTCTTTTTTAGCCATAAAAGCGGATGAGTAGATAAGTGCAAAGAAAGAAAGGACGGCAATTAGTAATCCGAATAACTGGCTGTATTCGGTTACGCCCCAATTTATTGCAAAGCCTCCAATTGAAAAACTGACAGCTGAAGTAGTTCCGGATAATTGCCAAACTATATAACCGGCAATTGTTATTGCAGTTATAACAATTGCATCGCGCAATACAGGGATCGTGTTATGAGCAATGAATGCCAGCAAACCTGCTGCAAAAATCAATACTAATAATGCCGGAATTGAAATCATCTTATAACTACCTCGGGTAAACGATTACCTTTTGTTAATAAGTTATTTGTTTTCAATGCAGTAAACCAAATTTAATGTAAGATGCTTTATCAACTAAATCATGAGCTGCTGGTTTTATCAATTCCAATATTGAATGTGGATAAAAACCTACAAAAAGAATTAAAGCTGCCAAGATTCCCATAGCGATCAAACCTGAAATAGGCGTTCTGCGCACACTGTAGTGGCTTACATCTTTTTTAAAATATAATCTGCTAATCACTCTTAAATAATAAACAGCTTCAATTATTCCGCTAAATAAAATCAGTACAACCGAAGCTAAGAATCCGCCTTTAGCTACGGAAGTTAAAATATATAGTTTGCTCCAGAACCCGGCAAAAGGAGGTAACCCAATTATTGCCAATGCTCCAAGGGCAAAGAAAAAACTTGTAATCGGTTTATTGTGACCCAAACCATCAAGAGCCGAAATTTTTTTAGAACCTGAGTGGAAAACCAAATAACCGGCAGCAAGGAACAGTAAGGTTTTGATAACTGCATGATTAAAAATTTGGAATAATGCGGCGCGAACGCTTGCATCGGTTCCAACGCCGAAAGCTATCATAATTAAACCCATTTGACCAATGCTGGAAAAAGCAAGCATTCTTTTGATCTGCTGCTGTCTCATTGCAGACATTTCGGCTATGAGCATTGTAATTACACCGAGGACTAGTATTAACTCGAACATAGAATGGAAATTGAATAGCACAAATGCAAACCTCATCATTGCATAGGTTGAAGCTTTTACAACTATACCGCCGAATACACCACCAATTGGTGATGGAGCTTGTGAGTAAGCATCCGGCGCCCATCCATTTAATGGGAATAATTCAGACTCAATTCCGAATCCTACAAGGAAGAGAATCATTATGAATATTTTTGGCTGGTTTGGAACGGTTTGCATTTTAGCTGCAATATCAGCAATATTCAGCGTGCCGGTATTAGCGTAAATCAGCATAACAGCTAATAAATAAAATGTAGAGGAGAATGATCCGATTAACAGATATTTAAAAGCAGCTTCGGCACCATCTTTATCTCTAAGAAAAGCTGTCAGCGAATATGCAGCAATTGAAGTGATTTCCAGAAAGACGAACATATTAAATATATCACCGGTTATCAGTATTCCGGTTGCTCCTGCAATTACAAGCATAAAGAGCATATAATATTTTTCTAGAGGTTCGCGTATAATAAATCTATAACTATATAACCATATTATTAAACCAATTAACATTACCATTGTAACAAGGAAGGCAGCTAAGGGCCCATAATATAGCGTAATTCCAAAGGGTGGGTTAAATCCTGCAATAACTTCAACTATGGGTTTGTTCAGGGCAACAGGATATAGAGAAATTGCAACATAGAAAAGATAGAGCAGTACTAAACCGGGAATTAATTTTGCTTCTTCTTTGAAAAACCTTCCAACAATGGGAATCAGAAATGCAGCAAATAAAGGAACTGCTATAAAATGTACCGGACTAAGACTCATCAAATCACCTTTACCATTTCAATTTTCGGATCTTATCTATATTCAAAGTTTTATGGTGATCGTATAAACGAATAACCAAAGATAAAGCAACAGCGGTTACACCCAAACCAATAACAATTGCGGTTAGCACTAAAGCTTGAGGCACAGGGTCTACCATTTTATCCGGCGTTAACCCCTGAGCAGAAAAAATAGGTGCGGTGCCGTTCTTAATATAGCCGATAGATATCAAAAGCAAGTTCACACCGCTGTCTACAATTGATAAACCAATCACAATCTTGATTATATTTTTTTTGGTAAGTACAGCGTACATACCAATTAGGATAAGCAATATTGCAGTGATATAATAAATCATCTACTTAATCCGATTTAATAGTTTTGAGCATATTATCTAATAATCCTGTGAGTTCAGCCCCAACTTTAAAACCAATAGCTATATAAATTATTGGAATGATGCCTGCACTTAATAGTCTTCCCGGCTCGCCGGCAGGAAGTATATTCTGTAAAAATGAATTTCCCCAAATTAATCCGCTAAAACCGGTAAGGACAAAAACCATTCCGGCAATTGATTCGATGTATGTTAATGCTTTATGGCTTGACTCGAATGAGCGATACCCCATAAACATCAAAAGAACTCCGGTAGCAATTATAGCTCCTCCTTGAAAACCCCCGCCGGGAGTTAAATGACCATGCACAAATACATAAGCTCCTAGAAGAACTATTAAGGGATAAAGCAGATGGGCGCCTACTCTAACAATCAGACTTGCATGCTGCAACCTTCTTTTCTTACCTTTTTTATCAAATAAAATGGCTCCTAAACCTAAAGAAGCAATAAATAAAACCGTAACCTCTCCAAGTGTATCAAAGCCTCTGTAACTAACCACAATAGCCGTAACAGTATTTACAGCTCCCGTTTCTTTAACTGTGTGGTTTAAGTAATATTGTCCAACATTATTTCTTTTTTCACCAAAAGGAACTGTAAGGAATACTGAAAGAAAATAATAACCAACAAGCGCTAAAATTAAAATAGCAGTAGCTTTTCTCATTTTTCAAACCTCTCGGTTTTCTTAATTGCTATAACAAAAATAATTGTTGACAGTGCTACACCAATAGCAGCCTCTGTTAAGGCTACGTCAGGAGCTTGTAACAAATAATAAAATATTGACAGTATTACGCTTATTGCAGAAGTTCCTACAACAGCAAGTATTAAATCCTTTTGAGTTATAGAAAATATTGCCGCAATTATAATAATAACTGCAAGTACATATATCATTATCATTAACCAGCTCACTATTCGTCACCTTCATTTTGTGGAACTTCCGAATAAGTATCTATACCTTTTGGGTCATTTATATAAGGTTTATGTCCAATTTTATAACTTCCTCTAGCTAAAGCATGTGAGCTTATCGGGTTAGATATTGCGAAAAAGATTGCAATGATTAACGTTTTCCAAAACCATTCGGGTTGTAATAAACCAACGCCCAATATAGTGCCTAAAGCACCAAGAGTAGTTGCTTTTGTACCGGCTTGTAATCTTGTATAAATATCCGGCATTCTAAATATTCCCAGAGCTCCAAGAAGCAAGAAAATAACTCCTACACTGGTTAAAATATATCCTAAGTATGTAAGAATCATAATCCTCCCTCCATATATCTGGCTAAAGTAAGAACACCTACAAAGGATAGCACACCATAGATGAGAGAAACATCTATATAAATATATCTTTGAAATAAAAATCCAAGAAGAACTAATCCGGCAGTTGTAATAGTTGTTAAGTTATCTAAAGCAATAATTCTATCGGAAGCAGTTGGACCTAAAACTCCGCGAATGGCTGCTAAAATAGAAGCAATAATAACTATGCCTAAGAAAATCCAAATCATTTAAATATTTCCTTCAAAATATTTTCGAAATTTGCTCCAATTTCATCAAATATTACTTGCGGATCTCTCGATACAACATCAATCCAGTGGATATAAAGTTTATCATCTACTATATCAACCGTTAAAGTTCCTGGTGTAAGTGTAATTGAATTAGCAAGGAACACTTTTGCCGTATCTGACTGTAATTTTGTAGTATATGTGACAATACCCGGGTTAATAGGGAGTTTTGGATTAATAACTCTTTTTGCAACATCCCAATTAGCTTTAATAAGTGCAATTAAAAATACTATAAGGTACTTGATAATGTAAAATATTCTCTTCGGATGAAAGTACTTTAATCCATAATCGGTAAAAGTTTTGTACGAAAAGAGTGTAATTATAAAACTAAGGATAATACCTGCAATAACTTCTTGAGGATCAAATGAAGTTGTAAATCCTAACCATACAAGGAAAAAAATAATAAAAGTGAATAAAAAGCGACTCATAAAAATTCTATATAATACTAAATTTTTTTTTTACAATCTAAAATTAGATAAAAAGGTATTAAAATTCCAAAT
>CBEVZC010000052.1:0-19288 GCA_965554225.1 uncultured bacterium
CTGTTTGCTATTCAGGATACAGAAAAGGACAGCACCCGGATAGAGGGAATGGAGCAGTAAATCCCTCTAATGAAGAAACACTTGAAGACTTAAAAATTCTATCTGATAGTTCGAATTTTAAACTTATCAGACTATATGATTCTGGTGAAAATTCTGAAACCGTTCTACAAGTTATAAAAGAGAATAATATTAAAATAAAAGTTATGTTAGGTATTTGGCTTAAAGCCGAACTAAGCAATCACGAGGGTTGTCCGTGGATAACAAAGGAAATTCCAAAAGATATACTTGAAAAAAATAGAGTTTTGAATCTTAATGAACTTAATAGAGGAATTAAATTGGCTAATAAATATTCTGATATTATAGTAGCAGTTAATGTTGGTAATGAAGCTTTAGTTAAATGGAATGACCATCTTGTTGATGAAGAAGTAATAATCAATTATGTGAAATTTGTTAAAGCTGCAATTAAACAACCTGTAACTGTTGCTGATAATTATAAATGGTGGTCTACAAGTGGAAAAGAATTAGCTAAAATTGTTGATTTTGCATCCATTCATGTTTATCCATTGTGGGAAGGGCAAGACATAGAAAATGGTTTATCTTATTCTATCTCCAATATTGATGAAGTATGTAAAGCAATTCCTAAAAGTAAAATAGTTATTACTGAAGTTGGTTGGGCAACAAAGGCCTCCGAATTTGGAGAACGGGCAAGCGAAGAAAAACAAGCTCTTTATTACAATAAAATTATGTCGTGGGCAAAAAAAATGAACATCACTACATTTTTCTTTGAAGCTTTTGATGAACCTTGGAAAGGGGATCCGGAAAATATAATGGGAGCAGAAAAGCACTGGGGTTTATTTAATGTTGATCGCACCCCAAAGTTGGTAATGAAAAAAAAGTATTCAAAATAAGTTGAATGAAATATTAAATAATTTAAGAAAATAATAAAAACATTAATGTTTGATCAAATATTATCCATAAAATTAAAGATATAGAGGTGTTTAATGATTCGAGTAACTCTTTTTCTTTTATTAGTATTTACATTGTTAAGTCGTTCAGAAATAAATAAAGATGGTGCTGAAATGGGAAGTAAAAAACAGCTTAAAGATAAATCGGTTTCAATATTTACAACTTCTAAAGATACAGACAATAGATTATCGTATTCCGGAAGTAAAAAATTCAAATCAGCGGTGCAATCATTGGAATCTCAAATATCGATTTTTGTAAATACAAAAAAGCGATTCCAGAAATTTTTGGGAATTGGTGGAGCAATTACTGATGCCTCAGCAGAAGTATTTGCAAAATTACCAGCGAAAAAACAAGCAGAGTTTTTAAACGCTTATTATGACAATGAGAAAGGTATAGGTTATACTTTGGGAAGAACTAATATTAATAGCTGCGATTTTAGCAGTGATAGTTATACATATGTAAAGAATGATGATAAAAACCTTTCCAGTTTCGATATTAGTCACGATAAGGAATATAGAATTCCACTTATAAAAAAAATATTGATCAAGACTAATGGAAAGATAAAATTATTTGCTTCACCTTGGAGTCCGCCTGCATTCATGAAAGATAATAAAGATATGCTGCATGGTGGTAAATTGCTACCTGAGTATTTTGATAGTTGGGCTCTCTATTTTGCAAAATTTATTAAAGAATATGAAAAAGGAGGTATCAATATATGGGGAATAACGGTGCAGAACGAACCAATGGCAGTTCAAAGATGGGAATCCTGTATATACAGTGCTGAAGAAGAAAGAGATTTTTTAAAAAAACATTTGGGCCCATCTTTGCATAAAGAAGGATTGGATAATATAAAAATAATTGTTTGGGACCATAATAGGGATTTAATTGTAAACCGAGCGAACACTATTTTTAATGATCCTGATGCTGCAAAATATGCTTGGGGAATTGGTTTCCACTGGTATGAAACATGGGCAGGAGGAGAACATATGTATGAAAATATTTCTCGTGTACATGAGTCATTCCCCGATAAAAATTTACTATTTACTGAAGGATGTGCCGAGAGCTTTGATTCTACACATTATCAAAATTGGGCAAATGGTGAAAAATATGGCGAAGCAATGATAAATGATTTTAACAGAGGCACTGTAGGGTGGACTGACTGGAATATTTTATTGGATGAACATGGAGGTCCCAATCATGTGGGAAATTATTGTTTTGCTCCTATTCATGCTAATATTAAAAAGGGAGAATTGATATTTACTCCATCATATTATTACATTGGCCATTTTTCAAAATTCATAAGACCTGATGCACAAAGGGTTAGTACATCCAGCAGCAGAAGTAACTTGCTAAGTACGTCGTTTATAAATACTGATGGGAAAATAGTTACAATAGTAATGAACAAGACCGATTTGGATATTAATTATGAATTAAAAGTTGATAATTACATGATAGAGAATAAAATTCCACGACATTCGATACAAACACTTTTATATTTTTAATATCGAATAAATAAATCTGATCCGCAAGAAAGCAACAAAAATATATTAAGGTTAATTTGAAATGTTTATGTTAATAGAAAAAAAATATTTTTGAGATTGGTAATTGTCTCCATTTTTATTTTTAGATTTTCGCTTTACTCAAATAATTTTCAATAATCTCTATGGCCTTACCAACGCCTTTTTCATTGCGGATTTTTTTGCCCAATTCATCTGCATTTTTTTTTAGCAATTCGCTATTCATTAATTCATCAACAGTTTTAATAATTATTTCATCGTTTAATTTCGAACGAACCAATGGAGGAGTACCTACGCCTAAGTCATGAACTCTTTTAGCCCAAAATTTATGATCGCCGTAAGTGGGCACAATAGTTAAAGGTTTACCGGCTCTTAAGACTGCTGCTACGGTACCGGGTCCGCCATGCGAAATTACAGCTTGCACTTTTGGCAGTATCCAAACATGGGGAACCGAACCATCGACAAAATATATTTTATCATTTGTTTTTAAATTTGAAACATCGGCACCACCCGGGTTTGCAACAATTCTATAATTTGTTTTAAGTAGAACAGATAACAGTTTTTGAATGATTTTCTCAGAGTATACTCCTAAACTTCCGATATCAAAAAAAAGCGGTTTAGATCCATTGTTTAAGAAATTCTTCAGATCTTCACTTGGTGTGTAATTATCCAAGTCTTTTAAAAACCAATACCCGGTTACCTTTACCCATTCCGACCAATCCTTTGGTTTAGGCACTACATTTTCACTAAAACCATAAACTATAGGAACTTTCTCTTTATTCAATCTACTTAACATTCCCGGGAAAGCAATTGGTTCTAATCCTAAAAGTTCTTCTCTTAATTGGTTAATATTATTTTTAATTATCATCCACTCAACTGCATTGTAAGCAGTATAGCTTATTTTATTTAAAAATTTAGGACGTATCCCTAGATATGGATTTGGGAACTCATTAGTTGGGGAAAATGGTGAATAACTACATTTAATGCAAGGAATATTTAGTTTCTCGGAAACGTGATAACCTACATGGTAAACAGGAGTAAAAATTAGAAGGTCTGTATTTTTTGCTGTTTTTAAACCATCCAAAATCCAATTTGTCATATAATTATAATAAAGTTTCCCTTTTTCTTTACTGGTTAGTTTTTTATTTTCATCTTTTAGCGCATCCATCGGATTGTCCCGAATAGTGTGAAATTCAATCCCTCTTTTTTCGATGAAATCCTTAAATTCAATATTAGCACCAAACTTAACATTGTGTCCAGCTTCTTTAAGTCCTATAGCCAATGCTAAAAACGGTTGAACGTCTCCCCTGCTTCCTACAGTTAAAATTGAAATATTCATTTTACGTTTTAATCTATTAATTATTAGTTTCCTTTCAGTTATATTCCCTTCAACAAATCTACTTTAATTAAATCTTGCGCTGCTTTATGGATAGCAGCAAATTGTAAATTTGATTTTATTGCAATATCAATTAAACTATTATTTCCATCCGACATATTCAGCACCCAAAGCAAAGCTAATTCATATTCTTTAATATTTCCGGCAACTGAATTATAAAGTCCTCTTTTACCAAGTTGCGGTTCTCCTTTTGGTGAAAGATTACTGTAAGTCTGATTCTGCTCAATTATTTTGATAACCTTTTTGTAAAGTTCAAATGATTCGTTCAATTTTTCCGGTTTTACAAAGTCCAAATTATCTGCGGACGTATGGTATTCGGGAAATTCTCCGTTTGGTGTTCTTGTAAGTCGTCCTACCGGTAAATTAAAACCGGGCGAGCAATATTGACGTTCGTCATATCCATACGGAGAAAATTCAATTATTTTAAAATCATCAATTTCCGATTTTAATATATATTCAACAATTTTATCAATTTCAGTTTCTCCCATTCTTGACTTTTTATAAGTAAAATTTCCCTCATCTCCCAAAAGCGCCGCTACCAAACCGTATTTTATATTTTTTAGGTTTTCTTCATTTCCAGCTAGCCAAGTAATAGCGCCAATAGTTGCCGGAACAAAAACAAATCTGTAAGAATATCTTAACTTTTTAGTTTCTAAATAATTTGCCAAATAAGTTATAATCGAAATACCCGAAAGATTATCATTACACATCGACGGATGACAAATATGAGTGGAAATTAAAACTTCTTCCTCTAATTCACCCTTTAGAAAAAATTCTCCGTAAGTCAAATTTCCTTCATTTAAACTTGATTCAATATTTACATCATACTCATCTTCTCCTAACGATAATAATTGATTGTGGGAAATACAGAATCCCCAATCTTCTTTGTAATAAGAAGTTCTGTATGGAACCCAACTTGGATGTTCAGGCAGCGAATATAAATGGGTTTTTAATTCTTTAAGACTAACTTTTTTTTTGATTGGCATACTATAATTTACTACATGCAAATTCGATTTTTGAAAATCGATTATTTTTTCACCTGAAGAGTTTTTTACATACGCGTCTTTTATATTCCATTCTTTCGGAACAATCCAATCAAGTACCTTTGTTCCGGTGGGAATTTCGATAATTTCAAGCGGTATTATTTCTTTAATTAAATTGAGAGTCTGCCTTATGCCATTACCTGTTATACTTCTACAGATCGGATAAAGTTTTCTGATAAAATTGTATATTTTATTTTTTTTAGTTTTTTCTTCTTTATTATCCATATCTTAATAACATTCTAACCTTTAGCTGCATTTTTTGCAAAATTATAGAAATTTCGCTCTAAAGAGTTTACATATTCGTAGTTAATCCAGCTTAAATCCCGGTCTAATATTTAATCTTATATATTTTGTACTGTAAATATTTTTTGTTTGGAACTCCATTTGTTCAATGCCAAATTTTAACTCACGTATGGTATCAATTAGTTTGAGCTGCGGTTTATGATGAGGGGCAAGTTTATTGAATAGATCAAAATTTACTTTATATGATCTATTATCGTTAGAAGCATTCGGATTAATACTAACTTTAGTATCCGGAATAACTTGAGCAACTAACTCGGCTAAATCTTTTATTTTATAGTTTGCGTCGTTTGATCCGACATTTACAGCAAGAAAATTTCCTCCCAGATTAGGAGTTCGTGTAATTCCCCATTCAATTGCTCTAGCCATATCTTTTACATCAATAATAGGTCTCCAGGGTTCGCCATTACTTAATATGGTAATTTCATTATTCAAAATAGCAGATGAAACAAAATCATTAAGTACTAAATCCAAACGCAATCTACAGCTCCAGCCGGCAGCGGTGGAAAAACGTAATGCTGTAACTATAAAATCAGAATCTGCTAAACCCTCCAATTTTTGTTCGGATAAAACTTTCGATTTGGCATAAACAGTAAGCGGATTTAATTCGTTTGATTCGATCTTGGCATTTAATGTTGCATTGCCATACATGCTGCAACTGGAAGCAAAAACAAACGATTTCACTTTAGCTTCTTTGGCCAACTGAGCTAAATTTACTGTTCCATCATAGTTAATATTCATTGTACTTTCGCGGAATTTGTTTCCCATCGGGTCATTCGATATAGCAGCGAGGTGAATAATTGCATCAACATCTGTAAGGAAATCTAAATTTACATTTCTTACATCACCGTAATATTGGTAGTGCGGGAAATAGTCTTCGTCACAGTTGTTTACCGATAAACAATCCTCAAAAAAGCCAGTGTCTAATCCAATTAAAATTGCATTGGGCAATACCTGTCTTAATCTTTTAACAACAACGGGTCCAATATAGCCCAAATTTCCTGTGATTAAAATTTTCATACTGATTTATCCTTAAAATTTAAATTAGCAAAAGTATTTAATAAACTCTTCAATCAAACTTACCGATGCAACATTCAATTAATCTTTAATACCATAAAAACATAATCGATTTTTAAGAAACCAGGTTTAGTACAACAATTTTAATACCAACTTTTAAAAAGAACAAAACAAAGATTATTCTAGACTATCTCGATTTTAGGAATAGGTATTACAAACTTTGCTCCCCATTTTCTAGTGAACTCGAGTTGATTGATAATTTCGTTTTTCAAATTCCAGGGTAAAATAAATATGTAATCAGGTTTGTATTCTGCAATTTTTCCCGGAGGATAAATAGGAATGTGCGTGCCCGGAAGGAATTTACCCTGTTTATATGGATTTTTATCAACTGTAAATGCAAGAAAATCTGTACGAATACCGCAAAAATTTAACAAAGTATTGCCTTTACCGGGAGCTCCATAACCACATATTTTTTTATTATTTTTCTTCGCTCCAATAAAAAAGTCTAAAATTTCACGTTTTATAGTAAAAATATTTTCTTGAAAGTTAGCATAATATTCAAGATTTGTAATTCCTTCGGTAATTTCATTATTTCTTAATCTATTTACAGTATTTGAGATTGATTTTGTTGAATCATCAACATGACAACCGTAGATTCTAAGCGAACCGCCGTGAGTTGTCAATTTTTCAACATCAAATATTTTTAAACCGTGGTATAAAAAGATTTTCTCAATTGTATAAAATGAAAAATAAGAGAAATGTTCGTGATAAATTGTATCAAATTGACGCTGTTTTACTAGCTGTATCAAATGTGGAAATTCAAAAGTAATTATTCCGTTAGGAGCTAATAAAATTCTTACTCCTTTAATAAAATCGTTCAAATCCGGTACTTGAGCTAATACATTATTTCCGATGATCAAATCGGCTTTTTTATGATCTCTAACAATATCTTTTGCCAGCTCCTCTGTAAAAAACTCAACTATTGTATTTATATTTTTCTCTTCCGCAACTTTCGCAACATTAGCAGCCGGTTCAATTCCTAAAACCGGTATTTTATTCTCAACAAAATATTGAAGAAGATAACCATCGTTACTTGCCAACTCAACAACACATGAATTTTTATTTATACCGAATTTATCAATCATATTATCGCAATATTTTTTTGCATGTTCCAGCCAGCTTTGCGAATACGAAGAGAAATACGCATACTCAGAGAATATATCTCCAGGTTTAACATATTCTTGAATTTGAACCAGAAAGCAATTTTCGCAGACATACAAATGCAAAGGGTAGAATGGCTCCATTTGATTTAGTTCGTTTTCACTCAAATAACTTTCACACAGAGGAGACATTCCCAAATCGATAAAAGTATGTTTTAGTTCGGTACCGCAAAATCTGCATTTATTCATAAATCACTCTAGAATATTTCAGTATTGTTATACAATTTTTATTTCCGGCAGAGGGATTATAAATTTCCCGCCCTTTTTCCTATATTCTGTCTCTTGCTCAAGAATTTCATCGGCATAATTCCAAGCTAAAAGCAAAACATAATCCGGTAAATCTTCCAAAAGCTTGCCCGGAGGAAAAATTTTCAAAAAATTTCCCGGCAAATAAAATCCTTGTTTAAAAGGATTAGAATCCACAGCATAGTCTATCAGCTCGTTCCCGGCTCCGATGAAGTTTAACATTGTTGTGGCCATTCCGCCCGAGGCGCCATAAACAGCAATTCTTTTATTATTAGATTTCAGATCATTAAGCAAATCCAATATTTGCTTTTTAATTTCGATTACGCTTTTAGGAAAGTTTTTATAATATTCTTTCCTATTAATATTTTTTGAATATTCTAAGTTTATAATTTTATTTATTGAATCATCATAATTTTTATTATGTTCAATAAATAATCTAACGGATCCGCCAAATGTTGAAATTTCTTCGATTTTATTTATGTATAGCGAATGTCTGTTAAATAAGTTATTCAACGCAATAACGGAAAAATAAGATAGATTCTGATGGAAAATCATATCGAATTCATTTCTTTCAATCAAATTAATTGAATACGGAACTTCGAGAATAACAACACCATTTGGTTTTAACAACTTTTTCAAATTTCCGGCGAACTCGTTTAAGTCGGATATTAAGTTTAATACATTATTCCCTAAAATTACATCCGCCGATTTTCCCTGACTCAGTAAATCGTTTGTGACTTTCGTATCAAAAAAATTGCATAAAGTGGGAATCCCTTTTTCAATAGCCACATTAGCCGGACCTTTAGCCGGATCGATGCCCAATACTTTAATATTCTTTTCTGCAAAGTACTTAAGCATATATCCGTCGTTGCTTGCAATTTCAATTACAAAACTATTTTGATTTAGTTTTCTACTTTTAGTTATTTGATGAGCACTTTTTGAGAAATGATTTAGCAACGTTTTGGAAACAGAAGAGTAATACGGATAATCTTCCACATAAAGAATTTTCGGATCAACTTCGTCTTTAAGTTGCAACAAACTACAATCGTTGCAAAAAACAAGGTTAAGAGGATATTTTTTTTGAAGAGAGTTAAGCTGCGATTCTTTCAATAATACATCGGCTAAAGGAATTTCACCAAATGAGAATATTTGCTCAAGCTTATCACTACCACATGAACGGCAGTGTGAATATCCCATAATTGATTTCCTTTCTTTAGATGATTAGTTTTTTAACATAGAATGCTTCGGCATATTTTTCCGGAGCATTGGATTCAACTCCTCTTATTCTTAATAAAGACCTAAATGTTTCCTCATCAAACCATGTTTTATCCTTTTGAGAGATAAAATTTTCAGATATGAGTTTAATTTTTCTTTCAATATTTTTCCGGGATAAATGAACAAAAAAATTAGGCCGACCTAAATCGCCGTCATATTTTAATATTTCATATTCAAATATTAAATGATCACGAAAAGTATTCCAAGTTAATTCCGAAATCAATCTATGGTCTTGATGATAATCATTTTTATAATGTGTAAAAATGATATCGGGAGAATAATTTAATTTTAACTTTTCAAAATAATCTTTTATTTCCTCTCCAATGTAGGGGAAATACCCATCGTGAAAGGATAAAACACTAACATCGGATTTTTCCGCTTTCTCCAAGAATTGATTTGCACACAGTAAAGCTTCTTTTTTTCTGATCTGATCTGAACTAAAAACAATCCATTTAACTTCTACATTAAAATAAAAATCAATTAACTTTAATAATGTTCCCCCGCATCCAATTTCTATATCGTCGGCATGCGCACCAAGACATAAAATTTTTAGATTTTTATCTTTTAAATCAAAGTTTAGATGTAACATAAATTAAGTTTTGTATTATTTGTGATTCCAAACTTCCCAAGGTTGTTCGCCTTTTGAATACATATCGTCTAAAAGCTGCTTGTCTTTGAATGTATCCATACTTCCCCAAAATCCATCATATTTATAGCACCCTAATTTATCTTCCGATATTAATCTTTGAAAAGGTTCATTAATTAATTCCTCACCCTCTTTCAAATAATTAAAAATTTCATTCCGGAAAATAAAAAATCCACCATTTATTCTAATTCCCGATTGTCCAATATGTTTAATTCCTTTAACCGAATTATCTTTTGATACTTTAACTACATGAAAACTATATGTAGGTTTAATGCACAAAAAATTCGCTATATTTTTACTTTGTTTAAATTGCTCAATCGTCTTTTTCAAAGGTAAATCGGAAAGACCATCGCTATAATTAGCGAGAAAAATCTTCTCTCCTTTAAGATACTTTTCTACGGCTTTTAACCTCTGACCGATATTAGAATGCAAACCGGTATCAACAAAGGTAATTTTCCAATCACTTATATCGGTATTCAATAACTTTAAATTTTTTCCGCCATTTGAATAAACAAAATCGTTAGTTATATATTCTTGGTAATTCAGGAAATAATTTTTTATTACATCTCCTTTGTATCCCAAACATAAAATAAAATCCTTATGCCCAAAATATGCATAGTATTTCATTATGTGCCAAAGTATCGGTTTATTACCGACCGGGACCATCGGTTTCGGAAGACTTTCGGAATATTCCTTCAGCCTCATTCCTAATCCGCCGCAAAAAAGGACTACTTTCATATATAAATTCCAAAAAATTGTTTGAAAATATTTTGAATAAATTTCTTTTTACTTTAATCAGCACAAATCGGAACAATCGGTATTTTACCTGAAAAATATTTTCTTCCTTTAAATTACAACATATAAAATAATTATTAAACTTACATAACTTTATATCAGAATTTTTGATATACTTCCTTTTAAAAAACTGAAGTTTAATAATTAAAACATTTTTTCACTAGGTTATTTTCTATGCCGAATGCACTTGCACATTTAGGGGTAAATGGTCTTGCTACAAAACCAATTATTAAAACGGCAGACCTTAAATGGATTTACCTCGGAGCTATTATTCCCGACATAGCATGGATTTTGCAAAGGGTAGTTAAATTAGTCTATCCAACTGTAAACGGATACGACTTGAGACTATATGTTATTATTCAAGCTTCTCTGCTATTTAGCCTTATCCTTGGGCTATGGTTTTCAAGCTTTTCCAAAAATCAACTTAGAACTTTTATCATTTTATCGCTTGGTTCTTTATTGCATTTGCTTCTTGATGCTTGCCAAATTAAGTGGGCAAACGGTGTTTTATTATTTGCTCCATTTAGTTGGCAATTATTGGACTTCGGATTTTTCTGGCCGGAAAGTTGGCCTACATACTTAATAACATTATTCAGTCTGGGCTACGTAATTTTTTACTGGAGAAAAGCTGTAGAGAAGATCCCGGACTTGAAGATTCGTTCAGTAAAATACCATTCTTTTTATTTGCTGGTTTTATTCTCATATTTTATTTTACCTTTAGCTTTGCTGCAAGGTCCCCAAAATGCTGATAATCATTTCGTACAAACATTGCGCAATTACCAAAGCAGAAGCGGGAAGCACATTGAATTTGATAGAAGAACAATTTTTTCAAAAGACGGTAACTTATTCTTAAAGACTTTTGCCAATGAAAAAATAAGAATAATCGGGAAAGATTTACCTTCTTCCGGCACAGTTTCAATTAAGGGAAAGTTTATAGACAATAATACAATTCAAGTTTCTCAATTCCATATTCATTCTGTTATTTTTAGGGATGGAGCTTCTTATTTAGGGCTTTTTATAATTTTATTAATTTGGGTAATCTCTTTTGCCAAATTTAGCAAAAGAAAAAATAATATAACTTCGGCGGCTTTAACCAAAAATTAATTATAGAGTAATTTACTTTTTCGCGAATTATGTTCTTCGAGCAATAGCATTTCAAGCATATAGTCTTGCAGCAAAACCATTTGAGAAGAATCTAAAATTCTTGTTTCGGTTACGTTAATAAATGTTCTTGAAAACTTAGCTTCGTTTGGTTTTACTTTTTTACTGCTAAATGTAAGTTTTTTTTCCACTTTAGATAACAGAAGAAAAGCAGAAGCGTCAGGCTCAAAGTAAAATTTCATATTCCCTTCAGATAATTTTTAATTTCATTCGTATTATCGGTGAAAAAGAATATTCTTTAATTGCAATTCTCTAAATTGTGATATAGATTACGTAAGCAAATTTATTTGCACTTTATATTAGGGTGAAGGGTATAATAAATTGTTTTTTCCTTTAGATTTGTTACCCTTTAATTACAAAAGCCTCGAGATGATTTATCTTGAGGCTTTTTATTTAACACTATATTTTAACAAAAGCTAAGTGACTTATTTTAAATCGCGTTTACTCATCAAAAAGCTTAAAAATGCTAAATTCATCTGCCCTTGCCTTATATTACTATATTTATAGAGTATTTGATTTCGGTAAAATACTTAAATATCTAAACCTCTTACTCTATCTCCGCATCATTCATTACTAAATATCTTTTAATCTTTTTAGTGGTAGTTTTTTCAAATTCATGTTCCCGGATATGAAAACGCATAATTCTTTTGTACGGAGTAAGATCTTTATTAATTCTTTTAATTTCTTTATCAATAATTTCCTCAATAAGGTTATTATTGATTTGAACACTATTTTTTTGTGAATAAAGAATAAACTCCTCTGAATCTACAACTATTTGTGCCGCAATTATTTCACTTTGTTTATCATCCTTTTCTCCATAAACTACAGATTCCAGGATAAACGGACTTTTATTTAAAGCATCTTCAATTTCTTCAGGAAAAACATTTTTCCCGTTTTTTGAGATAATAACATTCTTTTTCCTACCACTAACGTGAAGGAATCCATCATCATCAATGAAACCCAAATCTCCAGTCTTAAACCATTCGCCGTCCAACGTCTCTTTTGTTTTCTCTTTATTTTTATAATATCCCAACATAACATTTTCCCCTTTTGCATAAATTTCTCCTATACCATCCTCATCGGGCTTAACAATTTTTAGCTTTACTCCCGGCAGCGGTAATCCAGCAGCATCATTCTTAAAATTATCTAATTGGTTTAATGCTAAAATAGGAGAAGTTTCAGTCAATCCGTATCCTTGTAAAAACCCAAATCCAAATCCTTGTAAACCCTTTGCAACTTCAGGATCAGGCGGAGCCCCGCCGACAATAAAAAGTCTTATGGAACCGCCGAATTTATTATGAATTTCTTTGAAGATTTTTTTCTTTAGCTTTTTTAATCCTAATTTACCGGCAAAATCTGTTAAGGTAACTATTTTAGGAACAATTTTAGATTTTGTTGAGTCACTCTGAATTGCCTTTTGAATTTTCTTATACATTTTATCAAATAATAGCGGGACACCGAGAACAATAGACGGCTTTACTTTTAGCATGTCATCCGCTATTGTTTTAAGTGAACGTGAATAATGGACCGATGAGCCGGCATACAACGGACAAAGCATACCGCAAGTACATTCGTAAGTATGGTGCATTGGCAAAACAGATAAAAATTTATCTTCCGGATACATCATCAGCATACTAAGCATATCCTGCAAATTTGCAACTAAATTTCCCTGCGAGAGCATCACACCCTTTGCTCTTCCTAAAGATCCGGAAGTAAAAATAATTTCAGCCATTTCGGAAGGTTTTATCTTTGGCAAATCTACTTCACTGACCTCGGATTCTCTATCAATTAAATCCTTCATAAAAACAAAATTATCTTTATGCGAAGCTCTATCCATATTGATAAAAACCGTTAATCGTTTTAGAGTATTCTTCTTTTCAATCAAAAGGTTTGAAAAATTATCGGAAAAAATTATTGCCTCGGAATCCGACTCATAGAGAATATTTAGTATCTCATTTGACCTAAGATTCTTATCGATAGGAACAACTACATAGTTAAACGACATTAACGTAAGATAGCTAATAACCCATTGCACCCTGTTATCACTTATTAAAGCTACATGAGTTCTTTCCGGCAGTCCTAGTTTTCTAAGCGCATTACCGAACCTTAATATATTTTCTTTAAGCTGCCGGTAATTTACTTTTGAGATCGGATGATTTAGAATATCTTCAAGAGCAAGTTTTTCGTCATATTTTTCACATGACTTAAAAATCATGTCTTGAATGTGGTCAATTTTAGGAGTGCTGTAAAGCTTTATTTTTCTTTTCATAACCCACCAAAATTTATTTTTGCAACCGGACATTGTGCATAGTCCGGTTGCAATCAATTCAATATTAAGCTAATTTTTTTAATATTCCTTTTAATAACTTATAGAACTTTTCTACATCTTTTATATTAACTTTCTCGTCCGGCGAGTGAGCACCCATAATTGTAGGACCAAATGAGATCATATCTAACCCCGGATATTTTGAACCCAGCAATCCCGTCTCCAAACCTGCATGTATTGCTTTTATTTTAGCTTCTTTTTTGAATAAACTTTTGTAAACGGATCTAGATAATTTTAACAAATCTGAATCCATATTTGGTTTCCACCCAGGATAACCATCACCTATTACTGCTTTTGCACCTGCAAGTTTTGCAATGGCAACTACCATATTTGTAATATTATCTTTTGCACTCTCAATAGAACTTCTTTGACTGGTTCCGATTACAATTCTATTTTTATCCATTTTTACTGTGGCTAAATTTGTAGAGGTTTCAACCAGTCCCGGAATATCTGCACTCATTGCCATCACTCCATGTGGAATGGCCAGTAATGTATTTACTAAATTGTTAGCCAGTTCCTTAGAGAAGACATTAGTGAACTTATCATTTAATTTTTTTACTTTAACCGTCAAACCGTTGTCGGAAGTTTTATACTCTAGTAACGAATCTGCCGTAAATTTTTTAACTGTTCTTCTAAGTTTATTAAGGTCTGCAGGTTTCATCATAATTACAGCTTCTGCTTCACGAGGGATTGCATTTCTCAAAGATCCGCCGGAAAGATTTGCGATTTGGAAAGGAACTTCAATTCTGTTTAGTAATTGTGCTAATAATTTGATTGCATTTGCTCTTCCTTGATGAATATCGAGACCCGAATGGCCTCCTTTTAATCCCGTAACCAACAGTTCAACTGCTTGCGTTCCCCTTTTGGCCTTTACAAAATCAGTCTTGAAAGAGCATACGGTATCTTGGCCACCGGAGCACCCGACATAAAATACACCGTCTTCTTCAGAGTCCAAGTTTAACAAGTGCTTTCCGGAAATAAAATTTTTCTTTAACGCGCCAACACCCGTCATACCGGTCTCTTCGTCAATAGTCATTAGTAATTCAAGAGGACCATGCACTGCTTTGCCATCGAGTGCGATAGCCATTGCAGCAGCAACTCCAATTCCGTTATCTGCTCCCAATGTCGTGCCATTTGCCGTGATCCAACCGCCTTCCTTTAGTAACTCTATGGGATCACGCTCAAAATCATGCTTTGTCCCTTTGTTCTTTTCGCAAACCATATCAATATGACCTTGCAAAACAACTTTGGGACTTTTTGCATACCCTTTAGTTCCCGGAACGGAAATAACGATATTACCCACTTTATCTTCAACAAATTTTAAGTTGTGTTTTTTAGCAAATTCTCTAACGTAGGCTCTAATTTTCCCTTCTTTTTTTGATGGTCTGGGTACTTGACTAATTTCATAAAAACGTTCCCAGAGTAATTTTGGTTCGAGGCCTTTAATAACTTTTTCTGACATTTTTAACTCCAAAAAATGAATATATTTATTAATTATGATTTACTAACTATGTCGGATATTTAGAATATCACCATCGGCAACAATGTATTCCTTCCCTTCTAATCTCCAAACTCCGGCTTCTTTACATTTACTGAACGATTTATATTTCATAAAATCGTCATAGTGCACAACTTCTGCCCTGATAAATTTGTTGTAAAAATCCGTGTGAATTACTCCTGCTGCTTCTTGCGCCGTATAATTCTTCTTAATTGTCCACGCCCGTGTTTCATCCTCACCAACCGTAAAGAAGGATTGTAGACCAAGCACTTTAAAAGCAGTACGAAGAATTTTATTTAACGCAGATTCCTTAATACCATATTCCTCCATAAATATTTGCTGATCTTCCGGTTCAAGCTTTGAAAGTTCATATTCTATTTCTGCGGAAAACGGAATTATCTCTAAATTTTGCTGTCCTAATTTATCTTTAATTTCTGCAATAGTTGCTGCCGCATTTTGCATAGAATTTTCATCAAAATTCACAGCAATTGCCAATGGTTTAAGTGTTAACAGTTGGAAACCCGAAAGAAGGCTTCGCTCAGTTTCATTTAAGTCTAAAGTTCTTAGAGGCAGTTCATTATCCGTATGTTCATAACATTTTTCAATTACTTCAAGTTCTTTTGTAAGTTTGTCCTCTTTTCTTTTAAGAATGTCTTTTTTTAATTTTTCTTTTCTGTTTTCTAAAAAGGATAAATCGGAGAATAAAAATTCAGTTTCCAAAAACTCAATATCTGCAAACGAATCTATTCTATTCATGGGATGAGGAACGCTTACATTTTGAAAATGGCGAATTACATAAAATAGTGCATCGTTGTTTTTTACATTATTTAGAAAGGAAGTTGTAATTCTTACTTTCCCGTCATCGGAAACTCTGAGACCGGGAATATCAAAAATTTCAATTGTTGCGTTTACTTGCTTTTGGGGATTAAAAATGTTAGTTAAATTATTTAATCTTTCATCAGGTACTTTTATTACTTCCAGCTTTGCTTCTTCACTTTTATGATATTCATCTTTTTCAACTCCGGCCAAAGTATTAAGCAAAAGTGTTTTCCCGGAATTATGTAATCCTACTAATCCTATCTGCATATTAATTTTTAATTATTTTAAATTTATTATTATGAAATATAGGTAAATTTTACAGAATATTTAAGCGGAGAGAAGGTAAGATATCAATAAGTAAATCGATCTAGTCTGCTGCTACTTCGGTATGAAGTTCTATTTCTTCAAGTATAGATGATACTTTGAGGCAGCTTGATAAATCGCCGCTATAGACAATAGCTTTTCCCTTAACGTGTACTTCAAAAGCAAATGACCGAGCTTTCTCAAATGAACAATGAGTAGCCTTTATAAGCTGGTTGATGACTTCATCAAATGTATGCCAATCATCATTATAAAGAATAACTCTAAAAGCTAATCCTGTTGCCGTATCTTCCGAGATTTCCGGTTCAACTATTCCTGTATGTTGTTGGTCGGGCATTTTACTAGTTGCTTAAAATTATTGTTTATTAAATTATAAAATTGTATTTAAAAATAAAATTTTGATTATATTTGCTTTTGATTTTGAGAAAAAAATATAATCATATAATTTCAATAAAAACAATTTTAAAGTGAATAAAGTTCAGGTAGAAATATTGGGATTATCCTCAAGCCCCTCAACGGGCGGAGCTTATGCATTGTTGTTGAAAGAGGCATATGGAATAAGGCGCTTACCAATTATTATAGGTTCTTTTGAAGCCCAATCGATAGCACTTGAAATAGAAGGCATAAAACCGCCAAGACCGTTAACGCACGATTTGATGAAAAGCTTAGTAGATAATTTAGGTGCCTCTGTTAATGAAATAATTATTGATGAGTTAAAAGAAAATACTTTTTACGCAAAAATTATTATAGAAACTTCCGGTATTACAAATGAAATAGATGCTCGTCCGAGCGATGCCATTGCTCTTGCAGTAAGAACAGGCGCATCAATTTTTGTTTCTGAAGATGTTATGAAAGCCGCTGCATTTATACCAACAGGTGAAGAGGCGGAAAGTGATTTAGCTGCATCTGAAAGCCCGGATATTATTCCTGAAGCATCTTCCGGTAAACCAAAATCGAAAGAGACACTTATTGCTTCTTTAATGGACAAGTTAAGGGAGTCTGTTGATAAAGAAGATTATGAGAGGGCTGCTAAATTAAGAGATGAAATTAATAGATTAAAAGGCAGTACTAATTAAATACTATCTTTCCGACTTCACATTCAAGGCATTTATTTTTTGAACAATAATTTCTAAAAAGCTCTATCATTCCTTGTGAAAAGATAGTACGTTTTTTATATCCTTCCAAGCCAATGCTTTCCGCTACCTCCCGAACAATTTTGTTATCCGATTTTTGAGTATACATTTGATAAATTCGCAATACTCTTTTAGATAATTCTTTTTTACCAAAAATATCGAAATACACCGCCATAAAAGGTAATACAACATTTATCACTATTTCGTCAGCTCTTGAGGCACCAATAAAATATTTAATTTTTATTTTAGAAGGTTTGGAAAACACATAATGTTCTGACCAGTAATTGTCCGTTTTAATAATAAAAACTGAGCGCAGCGAATTGATTAGTACTTTATCGCTCCTAATTTCTTCGAACTTCTTAATAATTTTCGATACCAATTTATCTTCGAGCAAATCTTTTAATAATCTTGCACCACCTGCAATCCTTATTGTTGGAAAATTTTGAGGACGATGATTTAAAAAATTCCATTGTGTTTCATTTAAGTACTTACTGTCATATACTCCTTTGATGCGCTTCCAACTTTCAAATAATTCCCTCTCGTAATCCGTTATTTCTCCATTAGACATATTATCAACATCTGGCAAAAGTCCACTAATTTTAAACAATGAAGATTCAATTTTTGTCAATAAACTATCATCTTTACCAAGACTTTGCATAAAGTTAATATCGGCATAATATGCAAGTTTTAACATAGGAGATTTATTTTTTGAGTATCCAAGCGCTTCGAAGACCAGTTCATAAAACAATTGCTTCCAAATATTTTTATTATTAAAGTCTTCATGAGAAAAAGATCTGCTATCAAACTGCTCTGTCAATTCATATTTTATTACGGGTTCTTTTAACTTTAATTCATCAATAAAGACAAGCTCTTTGAGCCGACTATAAATTTTTGCACTTTTCTTCTTAAATCTTTCTACACCAAGATTAATTACAAAATTCTTTTTTACTTTATAACTTATATCATTGTTCAATCCGAAGCATTTTAACTTACCATTATTTTTATAATCAGATCTCGTTTTTTCAGATATTTTTTCTATCTCCGAACCTTGAATTAGACCGCTAAGACACATTGTTGGTACTTTACGACCTGCTTTTGTAAATACATAGTGCTGTTTGAATCGATTTGTAAGAGTGATGTGCAGAATTACTTTATTATATTTGCTGTCTATGTTATGTCCGTGTTTTTTCCAATCGGTATAGTCAAGATCAATTTCAATATCTCCGACATACGTAAGAGAACCGATTTGAACTCTGGAATGTTTAAAATCCGGTCCGGCATCGGAAAGATTATGCGCTCCGATATCAAGAATTCTTACGGGTTCATTTTCATAAGTTTTTAATTGACCTGTAAATGATTGGTGTATCCAGATTTCATGTAAATATTTTTCATATAGCTTTGGCTCGGCTTCCATCCTTTGCCTCTGATGTTCGTTCTGACCTAAAAATAAAGAGATTTTCAGAAGATTATACTTTTAAACAAAGTAAATAAAGAACTTTCTTTTAAAATAAATTAATTGAATTAAAATTCCTAATATTATTAAGAGTTTAATATACTCGCAGATTCAACCCCCAAGTGCGACAAAGTTAAGGAAAATTATTG
Organism: uncultured bacterium; assembly: GCA_965554225.1. Lineage (GTDB taxonomy): Bacteria > Bacteroidota > Ignavibacteria > Ignavibacteriales > Melioribacteraceae > BMS3ABIN04. The sequence goes on from CBEVZC010000052.1 coordinate 19,282, forward strand.
AAGAATA
>CBEVZC010000053.1:0-18983 GCA_965554225.1 uncultured bacterium
CTAGTGCAATATCAAGAATTTTCTTAGGCAATCAACCGGCTTTTAAGTTTAACACAGTTGCAGTTGGTGCATATGATCAATTTTATTTGTTTATTATTCTAGGCATTGTAGCAGGATTAATATCATTAGCATATGTAAAATATTCCGTGTCATTAGAATCTTTTCTTAAAAAAAGAATATTAAATAAATATCCTAAATGGATGGTTATGAGTGGAGTTGGTTTAATTGTTGGCTTAAGTGGTTTCTATAATAGTGATGTTTTCGGCATTGGTTATAAAGCCATTGATCAAATTCTTGCAAACCAATTAACATGGCAAGTTGTTTTGATGTTATTAGGATTTAAATTTATTTTAGTTCCGCTTATTCTACATTCAGGAGGATTTGGAGGATTATTTGCACCGACTCTTTTCATTGGAGCATGTTTAGGATATGTTTTTGCCGTTTTTATGAATGGCTATTTCGGATTAAATTTGGACCCGACTGTTTACGTTTTGGTTTCTATGGGTGCGGTTTTAGGTGGAATAAATTCAATACCAATTTCTGCAATTATGATAATCTTCGAGATGACAAAGGATTATTCATTTATTCTACCGCTAATGCTGGCTGTTATTATTAGCACAACAATTGTACAACTTGTCCTAAAAGGATCTGTTCACGAAAAACATCTTGAACAAGAAGGATTTAAAATTAATTCAGGTCGCGAGGTAAATATTCTGCAATCAATTTCTGTTAATGAAGTTATGAGTCCTTACATTACGTTATTTCCGGAACAAACACCTTTAACCGAGCTAATAAGTAAATTGATTGAAAGTCCGCACGCAACTTTTTTTACTGTTGATAAAGATGAAAAACTTTCCGGAATGATCACTGAAAGTGAGCTCAGACCATTAATTTCAGAATACGAAAACTTGCGCGGGATGATTGTAGCAAGCGACATAGCTAAAAAAGATTTAACATCTGTTTATCCATCGGAAAATTTAGATGATGTACTTACAAAATTTGAGAAGAAAAATGTAGAAGAATTTCCTGTTATATCCGAATCTGATAACAAAACAATTCTCGGTACAATTTCAAGACAAGCAATTATAAAAGCTTACAACCAAGAAAGCTTAAAATATAATCTTGCGGAAGGAATGGCTAAAAAGCTAAAATTTACTGATGAACATGGCATAACTAATGTTACAAAAGGATTTTCTATTATTGAAAAGAAAGCGCCTCATCATTTTATAGGTAAAAGTTTAGCTCAATTGAAAATCCGCAACAAATACGGTTTAGAAGTTTTAATGATTAAAAAAGCTGTTTCACCATTTGCTGATGAATCTAAAAACGAGCAAATAGTACAACCGGATCCAAATTATGTAATTCAGAACGAAGATTTATTAGTTTTATTTGGAAGTGATGAAGTTATTGAGAATGCTAAGAATTGGTAATAGTAATAGATTTGTCCTATAATGTATATTATGTAAACTTATAAATTCCCTACCTTTAGACTAAACAAATCCCTGCAGCTTCAAAAATATATATAAAATAATTATCAACAAGATTAAATACGTTATTAAATTACCGTTTTTCTTTTTTGCTTTACGATAACGATTAAAATTCAAACGTCTTTTTCTTCTGACTTCTTCATCTTTGTCCGGATTATAAAATCTGGGTTTATATTCAAAGGTTTTATGTGATGGTCTTTTGAACAACATAATAATATTTTAACTTAATGAAACAAAGTTAACGGCTGAACTTATAGTTTCTACTTTTAAATTCGTAACCGATTTGGAAATTATTTCTCCGTCTGTATGTACATAATAAGGTCTTTCTAAATCAATTTCAAGCATTTTGAATTTATACATAGAAACTTCCGGTATGGTTTCAATTTTATTAAAAAGAGCTAAAGGTAATTTTCTAATTAGCCTAAATCTACTGTTTATTATATCAATAATTGTTAAATCTAAAAACCCGTCATGAATTTTTGCATTTGGATTGAGATAAAATCCACCGCCGGAAGTTTTTCCGTTTCCGATTGCTAAAAGAAGTTTCTCTCCATTTAAGTTCATCTCGGCTAAACGAATATTCATTTTTACATTCGTCAGCTTAGTCAATGCCTTAAAAACAGCTACAATGTAAGATGAAATACCACTCAAAGTCTTATTATTTTGATTTAAATACGCTACATATGCATCAAAACCAATACCTAAACTATTTATAAAAACTGTTTGTTTTTGATTATCGTCTTTATCATTAAATTCTATGGCTCCAATATCGACCGGAATCAAATTGCTTTTATTTTTTACAATCTTTGTTAAATTTTCCTTAACTGATTTACAATAATTGAAATTAGAGGCGAAATCGTTGCCAGAACCAATTGGGAGCACGGCTAAGTTGTTTTTTGCTTTTAAATTTAAACCTTTAACAATTTCATTTAACGTACCATCACCTCCAACCGAAATAATCAAATCCCCTTTACCAGATATATTTTGTGCAATCTCTGTAGCGTGTTTTGGAAATTTGGTAGTAACTATTTTATACTTCACATTTGAATCTCTATGAAATCGCTTAATTTCACTTATAGCCTTTTTACCTCTTCCCTTTCCTGCAACCGGATTTACAATATAAAACAAACTATTCATAAGAATTCTCTATGAGATTATCTTCGGGATGTTCTAAATAGGACTGATAAAGTTTAAGATATTCAGCAATATGATATCCGTCAACTAATGAATGATGCACTTCTATAGAAACCGGCAGCATCATTTTAAAATTATTCTTATAGTATTTCCCAAAAACAATTTTAGGAATGCTATCATCTGTACCATATTTCCTGGCATGCGAAATGCTGTTAAATCGTATCCACGGTATTGTTGAGTAATGTATTACATTAATCTTATCTGCTTCAGGATTTAAAATATTCTTCGTCTGCAATGCATCTTTAAGAGTATTTTCAGCTTTAGCTAAATATTCATTAAAATTTTCATAATACTTAAACCGGCAAAACTTAAACGTATTATCATCATTTAAAATTGTTGAAGACGGATTGATCTTATCAAATATTACAATGGAATTTCCTTTAATTCTGTATCTGAATTCTTCTATGTTGTTGGCAGCTTTTATAGATAAAAAGAGATTGGATAAGAAAAAAGATAGTTTATTAGATTTAATAAATCGATAAAAATTAGTGACCTCTACATCAGTACAAATATTATAAAACGGATTATCGTAATTCTTAAAAAAATAGAATTGATTTTTGCGTTTCCATGAATCTATGTCAAGATATTTATCCAACTTTACACCAAATATTATAACTGAAGAAACAAACAATTACAGAAATATGGAAATGAGATAGCGCTGAACTTTGATTTTATTCCTGGTTCTCAAAAAGTGCATTTACAAATTCTTTAGAATCAAATGTTTGCAAATCATCAATACCTTCTCCAACACCAATATAACGAACCGGAACCTCCTGCTCGGATATTATCTGAAAAACAACTCCGCCTTTTGCTGTTCCATCAAGTTTAGTTATTATTAGCCCTGTTAAATCCGTATACTTTGAAAACTCTTTAGCTTGAATTAAAGCATTTTGTCCTGTAGTGCCGTCTAGTACAAGAAATATCTCATTGGGGGCATAATCCAAAACTTTACTTAAAACTTTTTTTATTTTCTTCAATTCTTCCATTAGATTACTTTTTGTATGAAGCCGACCGGCAGTATCTATTAAAACAATATCCGCATTCTTATCTTTTGCAATATTAAGCGTATCAAAAGCTACGGAAGATGGATCGGCGCCATGTTCTTTCTGCAGTATTTCAACACCGGCTCTTTTTGCCCAAGCATCTAATTGTTCATTAGCTGCCGCTCTAAATGTATCGGCAGAGCCTATTACTACTTTTAGACCGGCTTTTTTATAAATAGAAGCAAGTTTACCAATTGTTGTTGTTTTACCGGCCCCGTTTACACCTATTATCAGAATAACAAAGGGTTTATACTTTTCAATTTGTTCAAATTCAGATGGAACATCAGCATATTTATCAAGTGTTCCCGTTAGTTCGGTCTTGATTATTTCAACAATATTTAGTTTTCCTCTATCAGACTCGGACTTAAGTTTCTTACGCGCCTTCTCAATAATGTTCATTGAAACTTCATAACCGATATCACTCGTAATTAGTATTTCTTCAATTTCCTCAAGAATATCCTCATCAAGTACTGCTTTTCTGCTTACTGTTTCTGTAATGCTTGTAACAATTTTATTTCTTGTTTTACTTAGGCCGTTTTTTAATTTATCCAGATTTAAATTTTTAAATAACTTCATTTTGTCCTTTATTTTTAATTGCGTTAATTCCTCTTATTGCATAACCGATAACCGAAGCAAAGCTGAGAGCCAGACTGACATACAGCAGCAGATAATAAATCCAATGAACATTTCGTGCACCGAGAATAACTGCTAAGATGAACAATGCAATAGATGAGACCGTAATTTTCCCTAAATAATTAGACGGTAAAACTCTTCCGATTTGCGAACTTACAATCATTCCCCCGAGAAAAATTGAAACGTCCCGCATAATAATAATCCAGAAATAAAAATCCGGAATTAAGTGCATATAATAAAGCTTTAGTACTATCATAATGACCAATACTTTATCGGCAAGCGGGTCTATAATTTTTCCCATTTCAGAAATTTGATTAAATTTCCTGGCAAAATAACCATCCAGTAAATCGCTGAAATAAGCAAGGACAAAGAGCAATAAAATAATAATTTTGTTCGCCGGATTATCAAGATGCTCCAAGAAATAATAAATTGGAATGCTTAAAAGAAGCCTGAAAAAACTAATATAATTCGATACTGTATTTATTCTTCCGAATTTAATTTTCATTTGATAACGGCAAATTTTCCTATTTTTTCTTCAACAACATTATTTGAATTATCCAAAGCTCTAACCTTAAAAATATAAATTCCTGAGTTAATAAACCGATTATTTTCATCTCTTAAATCCCAGCTGTAACCGCCGTCACCGTTTTCTTCAACTAGACTTTTTATTTTTCTGCCGTTTATGTTAAAGATAACTATTTCCGCCTTGTCAGTTAGATTTGCAAAAGTTAATTGTTGTGTTTGTTCAAGACGAACAGGATTAGGATAGACATAAATATCATTCAAATTTTTTGCAGATGATAAAAGGACAACTGTGCTCCCGGCTCCGTCATTTATTTTTATGTGCCCGCTGGTTTCTGAAGAAAAAATATTAGTTAAGCTGAGACGATATTCTTTGCCTATTGACCCCACGGGATACTTTGTAGATATTAAAACTGAGTTGCCCCGCTCAGATTCAGCACTAATACTTGTAACTTCGTTGAACGGACTGAATTTATAATTGTTCTTATTTTTTATAGACAATACATCGACATTTTGATTAAAGATTAGCCTAATTTTATTCGTTTTAAGTATTTGGAACTTCGCTATATAGAACCCCTTTATTGTACTATTCTCTTTCGGGACAGTAACGTTAAAAGTATTTCCCGTTATCGGTGAGTTATACAAATCTTTAAGTAAATCATCAATTTTCAGCTTGTGTTCCCCGACAGGTAAGCTATTTTCAAAATTTAAAATATATGAAAATTGTGAACTTGTAAAAATAGTTTTAGGAAGAATAATAGTATTTGTCGGCTGCACAATAAATTTAAAATTGCTAAGCTCACTCACATAATTCTTTATTTTGTTGGAAAAGATAATTTGAATTTGTCTTGATGAAAGAGAAAAAACGGATTTCACTTTGGCAGGAGCATGAGCAAAAACAGAAACCACAGTACTTTGAGTGGATTCATTCTTCGGATTACCGGTTCCTAGGTTTGTAATTGAATAATAATAATTCGTATTGTTTTTAATTCCTAACGAATCAATGTATATTTCGGTATTAGAGCTATCATATAAACTCAAACTATCCGGACTTAACCCTCTAAATAAATGGTAATTTCCTAAAATTGAGTTGAATACTAATTTTATATGCGAACTATCAATGCTATAAGCATCTTTTATTTTCGCAATAACCGGGAAAGACGAGTCTTTTAGTTCATAAAAATTAATCGAATTATCTTCAGTAATTCCGAATTCTTTAATACCATTTTTATTTAAATCTCCGGTAAAAACCGTAGTAGTATTTATATTGGTTTTATAAAGAATCACATTATCCGAACCGTTTTCGCTTTTAAGAATATAGAAATATGGGAATACATTTATTAGCAGTTCGTCATTACCATCGCTATCGATATCTGTAAAAGTAACATTGTACTGCTTGCGAGTAAAACCGGAAGAAACCGTCGAAGAAATATCCATGAAAGCTTTTGTTGTGATAATATTCAATTCATTATTTTCAATATTAAAAACTACCAATAGATAAAAAGGAGAAATATCATTTGTAGTACTTGATTTAAGAAGTACTGCTAACTCATGTTTTCCATCACCGTTATAGTCACCGGAAGCAATTGCATTTTTAATTCCATTCAGTTTAAAATCCAAGCTCTTGTATGCCGAATATGAATTTGGTCCGTTAATTTTATAACTTGTAATAATTCCTCTATTATTCATAAACCAAATTTCATTTTTTCCATCATTGTTAATGTCATCTACAACAACATTCGGAGCACCGATAAATCCTTGCGAATCATTGCTAGGATGAATTGAAATGGGAAGTACCTTTTCTAATGCTACCGACAAGTCATTATTAATCTCGGAAATACCAAATGTTGAATCTTGCCCATAAGAAATTATCTCCGTTTTTCCATCACCGTCAATATCATCTGCTAAAGCCGGCCAAAAATTCCCTGAAGAATCACTAAAATTATTTACAAATTTACTCGAGAATTGGTCAGCTTGTTCATCTATAAATTCAAATCGTAGAAACAGTCCTAACATATCAACTTTCCCGTTTTTGTTAAAATCCCCAATCGATTTTGGAATTCTACTTTTAATGGAATCAATTTGAGAGAAAGTATTATTATGAAATTTATAAAGTTTTAATAATTCATTATTAGATGCTTCATTAATAAATACGTTTTGCATATTATTTGACGTAATACTCACGGCATTTTTATAAATTCGTCCTTCCGGCAATGTGTATTGAAGCTTATCAAATGAAACTAAATTAAAATTTGATTCTGCAAAAAAGTTAAAATAATTACTGCCATTTTTCAGAATAGTCTTCAGCCCTGCTAAATTCTCAGCTTCAAAGTATACTTCGTATTTACCGTTATCCTGAACCAAGTCCAAAGGGATATAACCATAATGAGTTTGTGTAACAGTTCCTATATTAGTATCAAAATCATCCAAAGTTACTGAATTGAAATTTTCGTTTCCTTTAAGTCTGTAATACATTTTAACAACGGATTTTTCATTTGTATAAATTGTTGCAAGAACCGTTGCTTTGTCTCCAAAGAGAACTGTTCCTCCATTAATTAGACTAATCTCCGGCGGAGTTCTATCGATATAAAAATTTACTCGTTCCTCCATTGTTTTACTGTTATTCATAAACACACTCAAACGAAGCGTATAAACCGTATCCGAGAAATCAGAAACATTCAGTGTATATATATTTTCATTAAGAACTTGGTAAGAATTACTTTTGACCGGAAGCTCAATCCATTCGGTTGGATTAAACCCGGTTCCATATTCCAATTTAAAGCCATCAAAATTCGGAGATAAAACAGAAGCATTAATAACAATTGAATCGCGCGATGTTGAAAATTCTTGATATGGAAAATTGATTTTAATTATAGCCGGTAAAAGCGAACTAACTTCATTATTCAAATCCAATCTTCCGGCGCCGGTTGTTTCATCCCATCCGGGACTGTTAATATCGTTTGCTGTAGTTTTTAATACCTGCGTAATTTCCTGCACTGATAAATCTTTTAATCCTAGCAAAATGCCAACAGCACCTGTTACAAAAGGAGCAGCTGCCGAAGTACCGCTGAAACTTCTATATTCGCCATCATTGGAAGTTGTAATAATGTCAACACCCGGAGCGACCAAATCAAGAGTTGATCCCGAATTAGAAAAAGAAGCTGCAAAATCACTTGAATCAGTTGCTCCAACACTAATAACATCACTAAAACTTGATGGGTAATGAGGTAAATCTGAAGAAGAATTACCTGAACTTCCTACCAAAACAACTCCCCTTCCAGCTGCATAATCTATTACATCTTTTAATAAATTAGAAAATTTTGAGTCGCCGAAACTCATATTAATTACTTTTACACCGTTATTAACTGCATAAATTATAGCAGAGGCAATATCATCATCATCTCCAAATCCGTTAGCATCAAAAGCTCTAAGATTTACAAGATTAACATTGGGAGCAATGCCTGCAATACCGGTTTTATTATTAATTTCAGCTCCAATAATTCCCGCCACACTGGTTCCGTGTCCGTTTTCGTCACTCGGATCATTATCCCAGTTATAAAAATCGGCTGTCGTATCATTGTTATTTTTAATTGATCGATCTACAAAATCAAAACCCTTGTAATCATCTATGTACCCATTTCCGTCATCATCAATACCGTTGTTTCTTTTGTCATTTCCATTTTCATCAATACCGGTTTCACCACTATTAATATAGATTTTACTTTTCAAATCCGGATGTTTATCATCAATGCCAGTATCAATTACACCGACTAGGACATTATTTAAGTTGCTGTTTTCATTAAGTTTATCCCATGCTCCATATGCTCCTATTTTTTTCAACGCCCATTGTTCGGTAATTAAACTGTCATCAGGTACAAAGTCAATTTTATAAGTCACATTATCCTGCACATATTCAATTTTATTTTTGTCTAATTTTGTAATAAATTTATTTTTTTCAGTCACATTATCAAAATTCACTTTAAAAATCCTACCTAGACCAATATTATCATTTAAGTAATTAGCATTATCTTCTTTTAATAAAGGCAGATACATGGCTTTATCTAAACTATTTTCTACTCCATAAGCATAATTTATCGCTTTTTGAGCATTTTCTTTCGAAACATTTGCTTTAAATTTTACAAATACTGTAATTTTAGCAGAGGAAATTGTAGGTAAGATTAAGAAAATGAGGACAAAGACAATCTTTTTAATCATATTCTTCTTTCCGTAATTTTGATCTTATAGTTATGGGATAATCCCCGGAGAAGCATGCGGTACAAAAATGCTCCGGTACATGATCCACCATTGCCTCTAACATTTCGTTTATTGTCATATATTCTAAACTGTCAACTCCCAAATATTTCCTAATATCTTCGATATTTCCTTGAAATTTATTAGCAATTAATTCTTCACTCGAGGGAAAATCCATTCCGTAATAACATGGGTAAAATATAGGAGGTGATGAAATTCTTAAATGAATTGATTTTGGATTTGCTTCTCGAATCAGCTTGACCAATTGTTTTGACGTTGTTCCCCTAACTATAGAATCATCAATGAGTACAACGGTTCTATTTTCCAGCACCCCTTTTACGGTATTAAACTTTACCCTTACACCAATTTCACGGTTGCTTTGTTCAGGTAAAATAAAAGTTCGTCCGATATAGTGACTTCTTATTAATCCGATTTCCAATTTGGATGGAATACCCTGCTTTTCCAATTCATTTTGATAACCGATTGCAGCCGTGTTAGAACTATCGGGAACGCTTATTACAATTAATTTCTCATTATTGGGATCACGCACGGAATGATAAGTAGCCAAGGTTTTGCCAAGCTTCCTTCTCATTTTATCTACATTTGATCCGAAAATTTTGCTATCCGGTCTGGAAAAGTAAATATATTCAAATACACAATGTTTAGGAATTTTCTTATCATTTTTAATCTCAAAAGATCTTATTTTAGACGCTGTTTTTGAATCGGCTGAAATCTCTATCAATTCACCGGGTTCAATATCTCTAATATATTCCGCACCGTTTATATCAAATGCACAAGTTTCGGAGGCAACGATATACGAATCATCAATTTTTCCAAGAGCTAAAGGTCTAAACCCAAACGGATCACGAGCTGCATATAATTTTTCATTGGTTAATATTGTTAATGAATATGCTCCCTCTAATTTAGAGAGTGCTTCTATAATTTGGTCAACTTGATTTTCCAGTCGGCTTCTTGCAATTAAATGCAGTATTACTTCGGTATCGCTTGTAGTCTGGAATAATGCACCTTCCGTAACTAATTCCTCGCGCAAACTTTTTGCATTTGTCAAATTTCCATTGTGTGCAACTGCTAAATTACCCATTCTGTAATTTACAAGAAAGGGTTGTATGTTTTTCCTCGATTTTGATGCCCCCGTTGTTGAATAGCGGTTGTGTCCGATTGATGCATAACCGGAAAGTTCTTTCACAAAGATATCTTTCTTATTAAAAACATCCGAAACCAGTCCAAGCCCTTTAACAATATTGAACACATATTTTTCATTGCCATCCTTTGCAGATACAATACCGGCTGCTTCCTGTCCTCTATGCTGAAGTGCGTGCAGACCGTAATAAGTACGGACGGAAGGATTATCTGTACCGAGTATACCAAAAACTCCACAGTGACATTTAGGTTTATCAGGTGTGTACTTAAAATTGTTATTTAGTTTGCGTTTATTCAAAATTTATTTGGTTCAATACATTTGGTTAAGATTTTAAGAAATAAAATGAATGGTAAAATTGTCGGAACGGCGGGATTTGAACCCGCGACCACTTGACCCCCAGTCAAGTACGCTAACCGGACTGCGCCACGTTCCGAATCATTTCTTAATTATTAAGAGGTTATAATTAAATAAAACAAGAAAAAATTATACGCTCTAAATCTTAGAACGTAAATCTACTAAAAATTTTCTCATTTCCTCAAGGTCTCTTTTTAAAGATCTTATATTGGCGTTTTTTGTATCCGAAGATTTGATTTTCGGTATAGATTTTTTTGAACGAGTAGAAGTATGATTATTAGGATCCGAGAGAATTCTTTTTGCTCCTTCGATAGTATATTTTTCATCACGCAGAAGCTTTTTTATTTTAAGAATCATCTTAATATCGGAGTTTGTATAAATTCTGTTTCCAGCTCTATTTTTAGAGGGTTTCAACTGTTCAAATTCAGTTTCCCAATAGCGAAGTATGTACTGTTCCAATTCAGTTAATTTACTTACTTCACTTATTGAATAGTATAATTTCTTTAATCCGAAGTCTTTCATAAGTATATTGATTTTTTACTTTAAGGAACTTAAGTAATTCATTATAAAATATCAAGTTTAATGCTTATCCTTAAAAAAATAATTATGCCTAATACAAAAGTTATTGTATCTTAGATGCATGAGAAAATCATCTAAATATTTACTTGATAAACAAGATATTAAAATCTGATGTTATAGGATTTGTCGCAGCTCACAATGTAGAAATTGTAAATGTATATAAAGATTAGATTCTTTTCAGAATTTTGATAAGTAAATATACACCGGCCATATAACTTAATTCTTGAAACCCGGAGATATAACCATCACAAACACTTGCTGTGATAAGAGTTTGTCTGAAATTCTCTCTTTTTGAAATATTAGATAAGTGTACTTCAATTTTAGGAATTTTAACTAAATCCAAAGCATCACGTATTGCAACAGATGTATGAGCATAACCGCCCGGATTAATGAGTAACCCATCAAAATCCTCGTTTACAACTTGAATTTTATTAACTAATTCTCCTTCTATGTTGCTTTGAAAGAATTCAAATTCAACATCCGGGAATTCTGACTCTAATTTAGAGCAAATATTTTCAAGAGTTAGTTTACCGTAATAATTCGGGTCTCTCTTTCCAAGCATATTTAAATTGGGTCCATTTAATACTATAATTTTCATTTATTGTCCGTCATTTCTTCAATCACTTCTCTCAGTCTTGGAGTTAAATACATATCTTCAACACCAAGTTCTTTTAACGCAGCAGAAAGAGTAATTACTTTTCGTTGGAATGTAGCTAATTTATTGATAACAATTACTTTGCTTTCTTTTAGTAAACAATATCCTCCTTTAAAATCTCCCCTCTCAAATCTTACTTTTGCTCCCATTTGGTTTGCCACAGATTTAAGATCGGCTAAAATCGATTCAAATTCTTTTTCTTTAATCTTCATTAAAAATTATTTTTATTTCACAACTTCATAACTTACTTTTAGTAGACAAAATATAAATAAAATTATTTGCAGAATAAACCTTAATAATATTCTGCTTAAACAATGAGTTACTCTATTCTATGAGGGAAAGATGAAAATTGCATCTATAGATATTGGAACTAATACAGTATTGCTTTTGATAGCTGAAGTGAATAAAGAATCGAAAACGGTAAATCCAATTTTGAACAAGTACAAAATGCCTAGAGTTGGAAAGGATTTGATTCCCGGCGGACAAATAAAGAAAGAAAGAATTTCAGCTCTTTACAAGATATTGGAAAAATACAAGAGCATTATAGAGCAAGAAAAATGCGAAACCATATTAGTTAATGCTACAAATGCATTTAGAATTGCGTCTAATGCCAAATCAATTGTTGATGAAATTAAAGTAAAATTTGGATTCGACGTAAATATTATAGACGGAGAAACCGAAGCCAAATATTCTTTTCTGGGAGCAATTTCTTCTTTTGATAAAGGGAAAGAATACTTAGTAATTGATATCGGTGGCGGAAGTACAGAACTAATTTTCGGCAGTATTAACAAAATTAAGTTTAAAAAAAGCTTCGGGTTTGGAGTGGTAAGTTTAGCTGAAAAATTCTTTGCCCATAATCCCCCGACTTTACTTGAAATTCAAAATATACTGAATAATACAAAATTACAGTTAAATGAAATTACAGATTCGATTTCTAAAAACCCTACAACAATTGCAGTTGCCGGAACTCCTACTACCCTTTCGTGCATTATGCAAAACTTAAAAGAATACGATGAGAATAAAGTAGAGAGATCCGTTATTTCTTATTCAGAATTAAACAAAATAATTGATACTCTAAGCAAAATGACTTCAGCCAAGATTAAGGATAGCTACGGACAAGTTGTAAAAGGCAGAGAAGACGTACTTTTACCCGGAGCATTGATATTACTAACAATATCAAATTTATTACAGCTTGATAGGTTTTTTGTAAGCGGAAGAGGAATAAGATACGGCGCTGTGATTGCATATTTAGAGAAAAATGTATAACCCGGATTTTCGTGGAAATTAAATAATTATGTAAAAGTTGACAGAAAGAAAAATAATTGAGGCAAACAGTATTGCAAACGTAATAATTGAAATAATGATGGAGTAAAATGTATTTTTACTTTGAACATAAATTCCGGTTGCAAAGAGTAAAATTGTCCAAAAAAACATTAAAACCTCAATCCCAACAAGAACATACCCGGTAAAATAATCAACAAAAAACGGTGAAGGGTTATGTAAAAACCAATACTTGCCGAATATTGCGTATTCAATAGGCGTTAGAAAAATTAAACTGATAATTACGGGAATGAAAGAAAAAGTTAAAATTGACAGATTATCTTTAAATCGAGTCAATAACCCAAGCATATTATTAAATAACGTTATAAGATAAGAAATTATTAAAATTAGTAATATTGAAACTAAAAGTAATATACTTAAAACAAAAAACACATTAGAATAACTAAATAAAGGTATTTTAAAGTAATTTGATACGAAAGCAGAAATAAGTATAATTTTTATAGAGGCAATTAATAACAAAACCGAGACAAAATTTTTATGTTCGGCAAATATAATTTTTTTGAAGGCTGCTGTTGGTTCATATAACAATCTCCATAATGTTTTCCAGAAGTCGATGTTTACAACCCGCTCTCGTAAATATGATCCGCAGTCAGTACAAGTTAATCTGTAAATGGGATTTTCAGCTCCGCAATTCGGGCACTTAACAATATTTTTCAGTACTTTCATTTGTACTCTTTTGTAATTGGTGAGCTAAAATTTAAATCTTATCCTAAACTCGGGTTGATGGATTATATTGTCGTCAGTTACATCAAAATCGAATAAATGAGCATCAACATAAGCATCGACTAAATTAAGGAAATATGTAAGTCCGATAAAAACAGCAAAAACATCCCGCTGATCTTTGTAGAATTCCCTAAGTTGTTTAAAGTCGCTATTTCCTTGAGAAACTTCCGCTAAACTTTGGTTATACAGGTCCCTATACTTAACCGTAAGATTATTTCTATCAATCCAACCATAAACCAGAGCTGCTGTACCGCCCCAAATAACAGGTATTTTCCAATAAGAATGGTTATAAAACTGACCCCACCCCGGTAAAACTGCGCTTCTTAAAACTGCTCCCCACGGGGATTTTTTCATTACAAAAGTAGAGTCGGGAGCACGATTATTTGTTGATTTAATATCTTTATTCTGCCCTAAAATAAGACCCGAGCTAAAAAGAAATATAAAGAATATTTTAATTATATGTTTTTTCAATTATATCAAATAATTCTAATAAACGTTCTAATTCATCATTGGAGAAAAATGAAATTGATATTTCTCCTGAACTGTCTTTTCTTTGCTTGCAAATAACCTTTGTCCCGAATACTCTTCTTAACCTATTTTCCAGATCGTTGATATGGATTGCATTTTGGTCGTTTTTTTTACTTGAAGGTTTTTCTCCCTCATCTTCTGCTTTTCTGGTAAGTAATTCTTTAACCAACTTCTCAACTTTTCTAACAGAAAGACCGCCTTTGATAACTTTATTCATTACAGAGAGTTGGTAATGCTTACTTGGTAAGTTTATAATAGCCCTTGCATGACCGGCAGATATTTTATTTTCAACAAGACTCTGTTGTACTAAATCGGGCAATTTTAGAAGTCGAATAGTATTAGTGATTGTTGTTCTGTCTTTCCCAACACGCTTTGCTATTTCATCTTGAGATAAATTACATTCAGTCATCAATCTTTGATATGCATTTGCCACTTCAATAGGATTTAATTTTTCTCTTTGAATGTTTTCAATCAGAGAAAGAGCAAGCATGGCTTCCTTAGTATCAACCTTTATAACATATGCGGGAATTTCTTTATAACCAATATCGATACAAGCTCTAAGTCGACGTTCGCCGGAAATTAACTCATATTGATTATCCTCAGCTCGCCTAACTGTAATCGGCTGAATTAGTCCATTCTCCAGAATAGACATTTTCAATTCATTTAGTGCGACAGGATCAAATTCGGTTCTGGGCTGATACGGATTGGGTCTAATACTCTTAACTGAAATTTTAAAAAGACGGTTGTTACTTGAACCGTCATCATATGTAATATTTTTTAAAGACACAGGCTCGCGATTTTCTGAGTCATCTTTTAGATTACGATTAATTAGAGCATCAAGTCCCCTTCCGAGACCCGGTTTAATTTTGGTCATATTATTTTACTTGTTTCTTTTGGTTGAGTACGCTGGATTACTTCGGAAGCTAAAGACATATAATTTTTTGCACCAACAGAAACCGCATCGTAAAGGATTACTGGTTTTGAATGACTTGGAGCTTCTGAAATGCGAACGTTTCTTTTAATAATTGTATTGAAAACTTTATCCCCGAAATATTTTTTAACTTCTTCAACTACTTGATGCGATAAGTTTAATCTGGTATCAAACATAGTTAAAAGTACACCGCCTATTTCAAGGTTTTCATTAAGATGCTTCTTAACAATATTAACAGTATTTAATAATTGTCCTAAACCTTCTAAAGCAAAGTATTCGCATTGAACGGGAATTATAACGGAATCTGCAGCTGTTAATGCGTTTAGCGTTAATAATCCTAAAGACGGAGGGCAATCAATTATTATATAATCGTACAAATCTGCTAATTCATGAATTGCATTTTTTAACAATGTTTCTCTACTTGGAATAGACACCAATTCAATTTCAGCACCAACTAAATTAATATCGGAAGGTAAAATATCAAGAAACGGCATATAAGTATTAATAACGCAATCGGCAGCCGATTCCTCACCTATTAAAGCCTGATAAACAGAATGATCTTCCGACGTTGAACCTAATCCGGAGGAAGAATTTGCCTGAGGATCAATATCAATTAATAGAGTTTTGTATTCCGCAGCAGCAATTGATGCAGATAAATTTATAGCAGTAGAGGTTTTACCAACTCCGCCTTTTTGATTAGCGATTGCAATAATGTTTGACATAATTCAGTAACCAGTACCCCAATTTTTTTTTACTAGAATTCTAAAATAATAATTTATATACCACTTTGCGAATGTAGATAATTTTACATAAAAATCAGAATGAATAAAACATTAGTCCATGGACAAATGATTTACAATTCTATTTCCTGACCGTATTCCATAACCAGAGCTTTTTTCCCTAAAGCTTCAACCTTCTTTTTAAACTCATTAGGATCAGCTTTTATAACTGGGAAAGTATCATAGTGCATTGGAATTGCAACTTTAGGATTAACAAATTCAACAGCTTTAACTGCATCATCAATACCCATTGTAAAATTATCCCCGATAGGAACAAGCATATAATCAATTGGATTTAATTCACCTATTAATTTCATATCTAAGAATAAACCCGTATCTCCCGTATGATAAATATTTTTCCCGTCTATTGATAATACAACTCCTGCAGGCTCACCTCCGTAATGACCATCAGGTGTAATTGATCCATGATGAGCAATAGTAAGCTTTACGCGACCGAATTCAAAATTATGTGCTCCGCCAATATGCATGTTATGCGCTTTAAATCCTTTTGAGGCAACATAATCGGCAAGTTCGTTTACCGAAATAATTAACGCTTTAGTCCTTTCTGCAATCTTAAATGCGTCTCCAATATGATCACCATGCGCATGTGTTAGTACGATAAAATCTGCGTTAACCTCATCCGATTTCACCGGTGAAGTTGGGTTATCGTCTAAATAAGGATCAATTAAAATTACTTTTCCATCATTCGTTGTAATTTGAAATGCGGAATGTGAAAAATATCTTAGTTTCATTTTTACACCCCTTATTTTGTTTTGGTAAGAAAATTATTTACTTCTTTGTTCTCTATAAATTTAATCAATTCCAATTTAATAAGCTGTCTTACTTTTATTCTCTCTTCATTAATTCGTGAAAAAAAATTTTCCGGTATTTTAATGTTCTCTTCATCTTCAACCAGCTTAATTTTATCTCCTAAAACATCTAAGTCCCTCCCCTCACCCACAAAATCTTGAAGTTCTTTAGCCTTATTGTAAACATACTGATACGATTCCGGTTCAAAACAATAGTAAAATATTTCCATTACATATCTAAATCTTCTAATTCCAATTCTCATAGAATGTAGGTTTTCTACAGAATCATCAATTAAAAAAGCATTGATTAACTTAATCACATTTTTAAGTTTCTTTTTTAAGACTTTTCTGCCGGCTATACAAAATCCTGTAGATTTTTTTATCTTCTTAATAGTATGTTTTTTAATATTAGCCATTGTTAACTTAACAATACTTTAATGAAACCTAAAGTTGCTTCAACGGATTGCATTTTAGAATCATCATTTCCATAAATTGTAGGCACATCAACATATCCAATACTGTATTTAGCTTTTGCTGCTTTAACTAATATTTCACTTTCCGCTTCAAATCCGTTAAAATCCGGTGATAAAGCATTTAGAATATTTGTTCTGTAAGCTCTAAATCCACACTGACTGTCTAATATCTTTATACCTGCTTTTATACTTAAAAGTTTTGATGTTAACAAATTACTAGCTCTTCTATGAATGGGCATAAACTTCATATCAAATAACCTATTTCCAACAACAATGTCAAACACGGAAATTTTCTCAATAAAGTAAGGAATGAATTTGGGATCGTGCTGACCGTCTGCATCAATAATAATAGTTGTATCGGTTTTAAGTTCAATACTTTTCTTAAATCCCGTTCTAATTGCGGCTCCTTTTCCTAAATTTTTCGGATGTTTTACAAAATTAACTTTTTCCAGAATTTCTTCGGGAATTGAATAATCATCAGTTGAACCGTCATCAACTGCAATTATGCAGTCAACGTAATTGGAAACCGAGAGCAGCAAATTGCAAAGTGTAGTTTGCTCGTTATAGAAAGGAACTACTGCACAAATTTTATTTTTCTTTGTTGAATAGTTCAAAGATATTCCTCAATCCTCTTGCTTTAGAACCTTTGATACTAGAAAGTAATAAATTTCGTAAAGCTTCTTTGGAAAGTCCGCGCTTTAATACGCCATTTTCAGCAACAGAAATACCTCCGGTTTCTTCCGATACAATAATGCTGATTACGTCCGCTTCCTCAGAAATTCCAAGTCCAGCTCTATGTCTCATTCCTAAAGCGACACCATCGTAAGATGTTTTAGATGTAAGCGGAAGTGTGCATCTTGCTGCTTCAATTATATCATCTTTAATTACAACAGCACCATCGTGCAAAGCAGCTCTTGGGAAAAATATTGAACGGAGTAGTTTAACACTTAATTTTGCATTTAAGATTTCTCCGGATTCTACAATTCCCTTGATTCCTACTTCTTTAACATAGATCATTAAAGCACCATGCTGATGTTTTGCAAGCTCAAAAGCAGCTTCGGTAATTATATCTGCTGCGGTTGTTTCTTCTGTTTTAGCAAATTTCCTAAAGAAAGGATATCTGCCGAGCAACACAAGTAATCGTCTTAACTCGGGTTGGAACAAAACAATAAATGCTATTACCCAAATATCCGTAACTAATTTTAGCAACCAACTTAACGTTTTAAAATTTGCCGCTTGGGCAACGAAGGAAAGAAGTAAAACAAAGATCAAACCCATAAAAATATTTGCCGCTAAAGTACCGCGAAGAAGAATGTACAATTTATAAATGATATATGATACCAGTGCAATATCAATCAAATCAATCAGCGTAAAGGGTAAAAATCCTATTTTGAAAAGCTCAAACATTTATTACCAAATTTGGATTATCAATAAAATTAAGAATTTTTTTTGCCTCCAATGCCTTATCAATATTATGCGTGCGAACAACTACGGCTCCGTTTTCAACTGCTTTTGTTTC
>CBEVZC010000054.1:0-18870 GCA_965554225.1 uncultured bacterium
GCTCAACTTTAAATATGAAAGTTTTGTTATTATCAAATGATATATACCTAATCAAACTGGTTACTGAATTTACATCCGAAAACGGTTGTAAATTTTTAATTTTTAAAGATTATGAAAAACCTGTTACTATCGTTTCTAATGCATTATCATCAAATCCGAATTTACTAATAATAGATGATGATTTATTAAAACCAAACACTAAATGCATTCTGGAGTCCTTTAAAAAAGTTAATGATAAAATAAACATAATATTTTTTACATCAAACGATAGTGTATTATTTGGAAGAGAGATAACTCAAATAGGAGTTAATTTTTATCATATAAAACCTATTAACAAAATTGATTTTGAGGCATTACTAAAATCATTTATTAAACTAAATTCAATTCATCAGGAGGAAAAATGATTAAAAAATTATTCACTTTTTTACTCTGTATGTTATTCAGTTTTTCGCTTGTTTACTCACAGGCTACCGTTGGAATAAGTACATACGGAGTTTCAGGCAGAGATGTAGAAGAAGATTCTACCGATATCTTTGATATTGCCTATAACGGTTTGCAAAATGTTGGGATCGGGACGCAGATTTACATCAAGGGATTTGTAATTGACGGGACTCTAAGTTCCCCGGTTTGGACTATAAATCAAAAACCCTCCGGATCTAACGCAGCTTTTGGTGTATCAATGGATATTGATTCTGCTACAGAAGTTATTATTTTTAAACCGGATAGTGTTGGTAAGTATGTACTGCAGTTTGCCGATGCCGGTGATTTTATCGATATAACCATAAATGCAGGATTGTATTTAGGTTACGATCAAGGATCACCGAGTTGTGTGGATTGCCATAATAATGCTGCATATAATTTTGTAGCGGATAAATGGAAAGAAACCGGGCATGCGTCCATGCTGCAGAGAGGTCTTGACGGCACCTTAAGTAATCATTACGGTTCTGGTTGTATAAAGTGCCATACCACCGGCTATGACCCAAATGCAGATAATAACGGATTTGACGATTGGGGATTTATTTTTCCCGATTCTTTATTCGTGGGTGTTTACGACTCCATGAAAACGGTGTATCCGGAAGCAATGAAACTTGCTAATATTCAGTGCGAAAGCTGTCATGGACCCGGAAGTCAGCATTTTGGTAACACGGCAAATCAAGAAATTGCAGTTACACTTTCAGCCGATAACTGTGCATGGTGTCACGATGAAGGCACTCATCATGTTTATCCTGCACAATGGGATGTTTCGTTACACGCAAATTTAGATCATCCTTATACACGTTCAAGCTGTGCACCTTGTCATAATGGTGCAGGTTTTGTAGAGTTCGTAAAAGGTGGAAAGGTCGGTCTATCTGAAGATCTACCTCAAAATGTAAATATAACTTGCGCAACGTGCCATGATCCTCATGATGTAACTAATGAACATCAGTTGAGAACAGTTCAAGCCACTCTTGAGAATGGGACTGAAGTTACAAAAGGCGGATTAGGTACATTATGTATGAATTGCCACAAAAGTAGAAGAGATGCCAAAGATTATACTGATAATTATTTAGACCACATTAGTTCTCATTACGGTCCTCACCATGGTCCCCAAGCCGATATGTTAATGGCAACAAATGTACCTACGTTCGGTAAAACTCTTCCATCCTCAGGGCACCTAAAAGCAACAGAAAATGCTTGTGTAGACTGCCATATGTATCCTGGGCATACTGATTCAGAAGGAAATGTTGTTTTAAGCGGCTCTCATTCATTTAGGATGAGTACACCTGATGGTGTTGATAATATGGCTGCTTGCTCTTCTTGCCACCCGAATTTCAATTCTACTTTTGATGCAGTGTCGTTTTCAGTTAATGGGACGAAAGATCTAGACGGTGATGGGGTAGAAAATGGTTTACAAGTTGAAGTCCAAGGATTAATGGATAGTATTGCGGTATTATTACAGCCCTATGGATCAATTGATATTAACACGATTGATTCAACCTGGACTCTAGTAGAAGCACAAGCGTATTATGATCATGAATTCGTAAAAGAAGATGGAAGTTTGGGGATTCATAATCCTGCTTTCGCTGTATCATTACTTAATGCGAGCATAAACGCTCTAAAAGGCAGCACTGTAACACCTCCCGAGAACTTTTATTTAGGAAACAATGATACCCAATGTTCCGACTGTCATGGTAACATGTCAGGTCCAGGAGTTGCAGGAAATCAGGTTAATGAATGGCTGCAAACAAAACATGCAATTGCACAGGACTCAATTGGTTTCTTGCAATTTGAATGTCTCAAATGTCATAATACAGGCTGGGATCCTCTTGTTGATAATTACGGAGCAGATGAATATGTTACCGAGGATACAACAGCTACATTCGGCTGGACAATTACAGATCCTTCAAATTGGGATAGAGTGAATAATATTCAATGTGAAGCTTGTCATGGCGCTTTAGGTCAATCTGATACAACCCGAGTGGGAGGACATAGCTCAGTTGCAGTTGTTGATCTTAGTGCTGACTTATGTGGTAATTGTCATACTGACGATCATCATCCGACTTTCGATAATTGGCAGGAATCAAAACATGCTGTATCTAAATTTACATCTATTCCAGGTGATGGCTTTAAATTTATAGCTTCAAATCCTAACTGCTCTGCTTGCCATACGGCAGAAGGATTCTTACAATTTGTAAAATCTGACGATATTGAACCTAACGTTGTTGCACCCGGTCCGGACGGGCACAGCATTACTTGTGCAACATGTCATGATCCCCATGGAGGGCCGAACGAAGGGCAGTTGAGGTTACCACCAGAGGAATTATGCCAGAAGTGTCATAATCCTGAATATAACCCGGATGAAGTAGGCGAGCCAAATGGATCTGAGATTCATCACTCTACAGCTTATATGTTTGAAGGTAAAGGAGGTTATGAATATGAAGGTTTTACTTATGAAAGTTCACTTCATAAAGTCGCTGTTACGAAAAAATGTGTTGCATGCCATGTATTTATGACACCATTCCAGGATCCGATTCCCGCGAATACAGGTCACAAATTTGAACCGCGCGGAGAAGCTTGTGTTACTTGTCACGCCGATTTTAATTCAAGCTTAGAATCATTTGATTACCGCGGTGTACAGACTGAAATTGACAGCTTGATCGGAGTTTTAGGAGATAATTTAGCATCAGCTTCAGCATCCGACTCTACTTCAAATAATTTCTTCCGTGCAAAATTCAATTATGATTTTGTAAATGCTGACGGTAGTCATGGTATCCACAATACAAAATATGCGAGGGCACTTTTGACTTCAGCTATTGCTAATTTCACTCCAACGGGTGTAGAGGATGAAGGAAAGCTTCCTGAAACATTCTCACTCAGTCAAAATTACCCGAATCCTTTTAATCCCACTACAATTATACGCTACACAGTGCCTATGAACATAAAACAGACAGCACTAACTGTACAACTAAAAGTATATGATTTATTGGGTAATGAAGTAACAACTTTAGTAAATAAACAACAGCCAGCGGGATTCTATAATGTAGAATTCGATGCAAAAAGATTATCAAGCGGAATTTATTTCTACCGCCTGCGTGCTGGTAATTTTATTCAAACAAAGAAGATGTTATTATTAAAATAGTATCATCTAAATAATATAATTAAAAGGCTATTGTTCTAATTGGGCAATAGCTTTTTTTTACGATAAAAATTATTATTTCAATTACTGAGCGATATTTTTATTTCATTTAATTTAGTAATTTTTAATTTCAGAGAATTAACTTCATCTTCAATTTCATACTGCTGCTTCTTTTTATCCTGCAATGTTTTATTTAGAATACTTTCAAGATTCTTTAATATAGAATCCAGTTTTTGGTTTAGATCAAACTTGAATTGAATAAACGATTCTTGGATTCTATAATTTATATCATATTTAATTCTGCCTGCATTGGAGTTAACTTTTTCCACAAAATTATTTACTAACTTTTCTAGGATTGTTTTTCTCAATACAGCATTGGGCATTTTTTTTCGTATCATCTTATTATTTAATCCGAGAGGAATTGGTTCCGCATTAAAATTATAATAAAAAGTAGTATAGATATTTAAGTCGAATATATTTGCTAACGTATCAAAATTCATATTCATAAGATCTATCAAACTGCTCATTAGTTCTTTAACAAACAAATTAGATCCCTCTCCATATTTTTGAAGAAGGTTTTTAAACCGTTCAATTATTTCGTTCTCCAATTTCGTTTTAAGTTTGTCAAATTCATTTTTAATCGATTCAAAATATTTATTCTGGAAATCATTAAGATCCGCACCCCTTAGCTCATCCAAAATTTCATTTTCATTTTCTTTAATACCTTTTTTTAGTTTCACAACAATTTTATCGCCAAGCTGATCCGCTTGTTCTGCAACATATTCCTGGAGCTGTTTAATTTTTCCGTCCATTAGAATATCAAATTCATCCTTGTTTTCTCTCATAATAATCAGAGACTTTCTAAATTGATTTAATTTTTCATCTAGCAGCTCGGAGGGCATTTGCAGTGTTTTAAGTTTAAAATTTAATAGTGACTCGGATTCTGCCAAGATATTCTTAACACGTAGTAATGTCGTTTGTTTTAATATGTCATCTTTCTGATCTTCCAAAGTAACAAATATTTCTTCTTTTACTTTCTCTATATTACTTTTATTAATTAGAGCTTGATCCTTTTGGGCATAACCGTTAAGTGCAAGTCTACTGGACGTAAGATATAGTTTAATATCCTGATCACAAATTTCGTTAAGTACCTTTTTGTTGTAATTCAAAAGTTCATTTAATTCTTGAGAATCAAGAAGATCAATTTTATTTAAGATAAAAATAACTTTCGGAACTGTTTGTTTTAAAGTTTTAAGAAAATCTACTTCTAACTTAGTAATTGGAATATCGGTAGAAAGAATAAATAATGCCGCATCAATTTTATTTACAAACTGAAGTGTAGTTTCGGTATTATGCTCCAATGACGAGCCGACACCGGGAGTATCTATTATTGTTACATGCTTAAGCAGTTCATTCGAATGATAAATTACAACTTTATAAACTCCTTTTTGATTGTGCGGATTTTTTTCTTCCGCTATAAATTCTTTAACATTACTTAATGATGTAATTTCTTTATGGTTATCTTCAAAATAGATTTCCGCCTTATTTTCACCGGCATACTCAATTAAAGTAATAATAGAAGTTAACGGAACTACTCCGGAAGGGACAACGTTATCCTGCAGTAAAGCGTTTATAAAAGATGACTTCCCTCTTTTAAATAAGCCTAATATTACAAGATAAAATTTTTCCGATCTTAATTTTTCATTAAGCTCTTCAATTTCGCTCGATAAACTATGATCTATTAAACCATCCAATAAACCTTTAATTTTTTCTAAATTGCTCAAAATAAAATTTGAGTTTGACATAATTATTTTTCTCTATTAAGGTTTAAAATAGATTCACCCGCTTTAACTTTTGAATGCATCGGGTTTGTAATATCTTTGACATCTGCCGTGTAAAGTACGGAAACTGTAATGTTTTTATTTAATTTGGGAAATTTTAATTTTTCTACTTCATTCGTTTCCTGCTCAAGATGTTTTTCCATATCGATTCTGTTAAAAAAGACTTTCCCGCAGATTCCGCATCTAAATTGATGCCCGCTAAGTGTTTCCATAGAAAAAGGTTTACCGTCTTTAATTCTGAACTTTGCGGTTATTTTCATGTTAATACTATATTTTAGGCAGAATAGAATAGCATTAATAATTCCTAACAATAATAATGTTCAGGAGTTATTAATTCCTTGTGTAGGAATGATTTTAAGGTGAACTCCATCACCTTTCCAAATTTAATAAAGTTTAATACAGTAAGCAATTATATCAGCAATTCAAAAGTAAATTTTTCGTAACGTAGACTTTTAGTCTTCGATTTAACATTTTGAGAAAAGTTAACGCTAAAATTACTTTCTTATCTATTTGTAACTCATTGTTGAAATTGGTTTTAGATTTGCTTCTGCATTGCTGAATTATATTAAATAATGTATTTTTTTTTAATCATGGCAACTTTATTATTAAATAAGTTACGAACTTAATCTGTCGTAACACTTTATATAATTTTTATAACTTACTCTATTGCAAAGCTTTAAAATATTTATTATTTTATTAATAGCTTAAAATATTTTGTCGGAGTTAGTTATGAATAGTAAAATAAAACTCTCTGAGCAACAAAAACAAGTTCTGTATAAGAAAAGAATAGTTCCTTTACAAAAATTAAAAGAAGACCAATTTATTGTACCTTGGGCGCTTACTCCCAAGCGAACCAAAATTAAATTCAACAATAAATTGTTAACAGAATCACATGATGTTTTCTATCATTTTGGTTAATTGGTTTTAGAAATTATTCATTTCAGAACACTTGGTATTTAAAGATTATGAATCAAATTTTACTTGGCAGTTTATTGGGAGTTTTTCTTTTTTTTCTTGTAATTACATTAGTTCCCCGTATATTCCCAAGCGAACTAAAAGAATTGCAAAGCGAGATCGAGAAATACAACAGTATTCCCTAACCTTCTGCATTTTGAGGACTTCTAAATGAGCGGATCTGTACAAATTATTCTTATTTACGTTGTTGTCGGTTTAGTAATTGGTGCTTTCGGCGCTTTTATTGCCGGTGAAAAAAATAGGAATTCTCTTCATTGGTTTCTTTTAGGTCTTTTATTTAATATAATTGCTCTATTGGCTTTAATGGCTGTTCCTCCTGGAAAAGAAAATAGTAGAAAACCTAAAGACCAAACTTTACAAAAATCAAAACGGGTTGGAAACTATAAAGCTGAAAATGTAATGCGGTTTTTACTTTTTATTCTGGGAATTGCTCTAATAGTATTGATTGGTTATTTTAATTTTTCTTAAAATAATAAATTTTAGATTAGTTATTAGGATGTTTAAAAATCTTATTTATATTTCTTTTCTACTAATGGTTTTAACGCTCTCTTGCAAGACTTCCACAAATAAAACAAATTTAACTTTGGAGGATAAAGTGGAATTTAAGATTACAAGTCCTTCGTTTAACCAGGGCGATTTAATTCCGAAAAAATTCACATGTGACGGTGAGAATTTTTCTCCTGAAATTAATTGGGTAAACTCTCCATCGAACACCAAAAGTTTTGTTTTAATTTGTGATGATCCAGATGCTCCGATGGGAACGTGGGTTCATTGGGTTGTTTATAATTTACCTTCGGGAATAAATTCTTTACCCGAAAATTT
Organism: uncultured bacterium; assembly: GCA_965554225.1. Classification (GTDB taxonomy): domain Bacteria; phylum Bacteroidota; class Ignavibacteria; order Ignavibacteriales; family Melioribacteraceae; genus BMS3ABIN04. The sequence goes on from CBEVZC010000054.1 coordinate 7,255, forward strand.
GCCGAACGAAAAACATTTATCAAACGGTGCCGAACAAGGAATTAATGATTTCGGGAAATACGGATACGGCGGTCCATGTCCGCCAAGCAGCACTCATCGTTATTTTTTTAAGCTCTATGCTTTAGATACGAAACTCAATTTAAACGACGACGTGAGGAAAAAAGATGTAGTTAAATCTATGCAAGGTCACATAGTGGCCAAAGCCGAATTGATGGCAAAATATAAACGATAATAATCCAATAAAACTTTTTTCTCATAATCAACAAGTATAGGATAATATCTCTACGGTCTTCTTATACCGATCTTCCTTTTTAAGCAAATTTGTTTTAGGGTAGAAATTTCCCCAAAGTATAATTTATCATTATTTTAGGAACATAAACTAATTTGCTGCGTCTTATCTTTTGAATTCATTTTTTCAAACAGCAAAGGGGGAGATCATGAAAGCCGGAAGAATTTTTACTTTAGCTTTTTTATTTTTACTGTTATTGACTTCATTAACTACAGAAAGCAGCGGTTCAAATAAAGTACAACAACAACAAATTGAGGACAATTTAATTGTCGGCGTAAACTCGGCTAATTACGGACTGAGAGTAAGCTCGGCATATTTTTTAGGGGAAATTGAATCGGGTAACAGCGTTAATCATTTATTGAAACTTCTGCATAACGGAGGAACCGAAGAAGAAAGAATAATAGCGGCACTTTCACTAATAAAAATTCAATCATCAATCGGGACCTTTGCCGTAAAGCGTTCAGCCATTTTTGACGATAGTGAAAGAGTAAGAAAAATCTGTGAGAAATTTTACTCAACACACATTGCTACATCCCAAAATAATAGTATGTTTGATTAAGGTATTATTGGAATTTTACTAAAGATTAACTGATGGTATTTAATGAGAACAACCGCAGAATTGCGGTTGTTCTTTAATATTGGTAGTTATATTTTAAAACTTAAAATCAACTCCTATATCCAATGCACCGTAACTTAAAGTGCCAAACCCGATTCTTGTATTCACCGCAAGTGTTGGTGATAACCAGTAGCGCAATCCGGCGTGAAGTCCAAGCCAAAAACCACCCGCAGATGGTTCAACGTACCAAGCTGCTTTTGCCGGCCCATCCCATGATACTGATCCGATATTAATCGCTAACACCAAGCCCAGCCAAGGATCAAACTTTTTATCCGCCAAATCGAAATGGTAGTTACCTTGAGCGCCCAATAAAAAACTAGTAAATTTCCAACTACCTTTAAAATACCCGCTGCTATAACTCCAATATCTTAGCATCCCGCCAATTCCAAGCTTGCCGGGTCCATTTATGCCTATTAAATTAAGATCCAAACTTCGTTCATAGTTAATGCCAAGTTGAACAGAAGACCCTAAGAAAGAGAGCCCAATTGCAGGCCCGGCATAATTCTTACCCACTTCGTATTGTGCGTTTATTGTTTGCGGTAAATAAAGAAATAAAACTGCAATTAGTAAAATCCGTTCTACCGTCTTCATGTTTTTTATTTCTCCATATTTAAAATGAAAAGGAGCAACATTTGAAAAGTTACTCCTTTAGTACAATCTTTTATATATTATTGTTTCCTACAGATCTAGGACCAGCTTCCGCTTCCAACTTCTTTACCGGTATTATCATAAGACCACCATTGACCGCTGCCGCTTGAAGTCCATTTTACTTTATATTGTAAAAGTGAAAAACCTTTCGCTGAAATATAAATTTTCAATTCACCGGATTGATCGGGATTAACAGAAAGTTCGGTTTTAACATTTTTATCAAAATCAAAAGAGCTGAAAGATACTTTACCTTGATCATCTACATGCCAATCCCATTGACCTAACATATTTTTAGTTACAGGTTTGTAAACTACAATATGGCCGTTATTGTTATCGTCTGTTTCCTCGGCTGTTGCAATGGTCCAATCACTAAAAGTAAACTTTCCGTCAGTACCGGTTAGTTTTACAATCCAATTAGCTTTCCCATCTTTGTTTTTCTCTATCAATGTAATTGTTAAAGAACCCTCTGTCCATGTCCATTCTCCTGCCGTACTATTAAAATTGGAACCGGCGGAAGGAGTGAAATATGTTAAATAATTTTTAAAACTTTTTAACAGATTTATATAAGAAACCGCTGTTTGCGCATTTGCATCCTGAGAATTGATCATTGCATCCGGAACAACTACATTTGGGGCATTTAATTCTTTAGGTTGCGGGTTCTGAGTGCTTACTGGATTATTAGTGTTATTTGAGCAACTCGAAATTAAAACAAATAAACTTACTGCCACAAAAACGGCAATTATTTTTCTCCCATTCATTCTTTCTCCTTTATCTATGTTAACAATGTAATATTTATCATTTAATATTAAATTAATATTTATAAAAATCGACTAAAAAATTTTTTAAACAAAAAGATTAGCTTATTAATTATAGTTATAAATTTTCAAGAATGAAATTTGTTATGAGAGTAAACAAATGCACCCTAGTATTACCGCCGTAAATACTATGGTTTCGTCCCGGATAGTACATTGTTTGGAATTGAATATTGTTAGCAATGAGAGCATTAACCAATTCAACCGAGTTTTGGAAATGCACATTGTCATCTGCGGTTCCGTGAATTAATAATAATTTACCTTTAATATTTTCGGCATGTTCAAGAACAGAACTGCTTTCGTAACCATCGGGATTTAACTTCGGCAACGCCATATATCTCTCCGTATAAATATCGTCGTAAAATTTCCAGTCGGTAACCGGTGCAACCGAAACAGCCATTTTAAAATATTGCGGAGCTTCAGCTAAAGTAAGGGCAGAGATATAACCGCCATAACTCCATCCCCAAATACCAATACGGGAAGAATCCACAAAAGGCAGATTTCGTAAATATTTTGCTCCTTCAACCAAATCATTTACTTCCCAATGCCCAAGGTTTTTATAAACAAGATGTTTGAATGCTGTTCCTCGTCCACCTGTTCCTCTATTATCCAAACCAAAAATTATGTATCCCTTTTGAGCCAGCATAAGATGCCACAAATTTCTTCTACTGTTGGTAACTATTTGGGAACCTGGTCCGCTATAATTATAGAAAAGTACAGGATACTTTTTGTTTTTATCAAAATCCGGAGGCTTTATCATAAAAGCATTAAGTTTAACTCCGTCTGTTGTTTTAAATGTTAAAAACTCTTTCACCGGTATATTGTAATCGGTAAATGCAGAAAAATCATTTGTAATTAAATTTTTTATCTTTACACCATTCGATTTATACAAATCAACAACAGAAGGCGAGTTAGAACTACGATAAGTAGAAATAAAATAATTCGAATTATCCGCCATGTTTATTGAATATGTTCCGGCTTTACTGGTGAGTCTTTTTAAATCGGAGCCGTCAAAATTAACCGAGTAAAAATCAGTATAAATAGTTCCTCTTTTATCTGCCGTAAAAAATATTTTTTTAAGGTTCTCATTTATGCTTATAAGTTTTTTAACCTCCCAATTCCCTTTTGTAATTTGATTTACAACATTACCTTTATTGTTAAATAAATAAAGATGTAAAAAACCGTCACGTTCGGAAGACCAAATAAATTGATTAGATTTTTTCAAAAACCTTAAATCACTATGAATATCAATCCATGCCTTACTTCTTTCATCTATTATTGTTTTGCCTTCCCCAGAGCGTAGATCATAAAAGAGCAACTCAAGATGATTCTGAAGTCTGTTTAGTCTTTGCACAGATAATACATTTGCATTATTGGTAAATTCAATCCTTGGAATATAAATATCTTCATTTTTTCCAAGATCAAGCCAGTCGCTTTTTTTTGATTTTATATCAACAACACCAATTTTAACAATTGCATTATGTGCACCGGGTTTAGGATACCTTAAATCCAAGAAATTAAAATACAAAGAATCCCATTTGGCTATTTTAATCTCCGGTTCTTTCGATTGGTCCAATCTCCAGAAAGCAATACTTTTTGAATCGGGCGACCATTTATAACCTTGTCTAACATCCAGCTCTTCTTGGTAAACCCAATCAAACTGTCCATTAATAATAGTTTCACTTCCGTCAAAAGTAAGTTGCGTCTTTTCTTCAGAGTTTAAATTATAAACAAAAATATTATTGCCTCTTACGAAAGCTACGTTTTTACCATCGGGAGAAAATTCCGGAACCCACTGTTTTTCTTTCCCTTCATGAATAACCTGTAAACTTTTTTCTTCTATATCGTAGATGTAAAAATCACCACCCGGCTTGGAGTAACGGGGCATCAAATATGTTGCGAATAGTAAGTATTTATAGTTTGGTGACCAGCGGTAATATCTAAACCGAAATGCCGGACTGTCTTCTTCAAGTTTTAAATCATTTCCCGTTACAATTATTTTTTCTTTACCGGTAGAAATATCATGTTCAAATATTGCCATCGATGAAGAAACAGTATCAAATTTAATAAATGAGTACTTTCTACCGTAATCAAACCATTTAACACCAATAAGAGATTTTCCAAAAAACTTAGGGTTACTTAAAACATCTTGTAATGAAAGCTGCTTTTTCTGAGCGAACGAAACAAAATTTAAGCTAAGGAAAAAAAGTATTGCTAATAAATTTAGTTTTTTCATTTCACTTTCCTTTGTAAAATATCATAAACTGAGTTAATGCTATATGTAGGTTTTACTTTACCATTCAAAAAATTTGCTACTCCCGTTGAAACTAATGCCGTATCGATATTAAATTTATTTCCCATTGCTATATCTGTTTCCACACGGTCGCCAATTAATAAACACTCTTGAGAATCAACTTTAAGTAAACTATTAATTTTATTCATCATATACTCAGAAGGTTTACCAAAATGTTTTTCCAATTTTAAATGAGTCCTTTTTTCTAATGCTGTTATAATAGAACCGGCATCCATAATTTCACCACCCTCAACGGGACAAGTATCGTCGATATTCGCCGCATAAAATCTGGCGCCGTTTTCTAAAGCTTTTGCAGCTATTTCTAACTTTGAATAATCTAAAGTTCTATCTAAAGTAATCAGCACTATTTTAGCTTTCATCGGATCGGATGTAAAAATAAGTCCGGCTTTATTTATTTCATTTACAAAAGCTTTTTCACCAATAGCAAAATAGTATTCACCCGGATGATTATTTTTTAAGAATTCTTGCGCTACAACCGTGGAATTAATAATTTCTTCTTTTTCAATATTTAACCCTTTATTAAACAGGAAGTTGTAATAATCCTCTACCGAACCAGTAGTTTTATTTGAAATAAATACAATCTTTTTCCCAAACTCCTTCAATTGGTTTACAACTAAATCAGACCGGGAAATTAAATTTCCCCCTCTGTATAATGTTCCGTCTAAATCGAAGATAAATGCACTGTACTTATTTAGCATAAATATAATTTAAATATTTAATTCTTTTTTTATTAAGAAAAGAGACTCTTCAATTGAATGAGGTTTATAATTCAATTCCGTTTCCGCTTTTAGAATTACTAGTCCAGAATTTAGAGGACGTAATGCCGGCTGGTTTAGTTCTTTTGTTTTAATTGGAATTATTAAATTTCTATCCAATTTAAAATATTCAGCAATTCTTTCGGTAAAATCAAACCGAGATAAAAATTCAGCTCCGGCCAAATTATAAATACCTTCTTTATTCAATTTTATTATTTTATTTATTCCAAAAACAATATCATCTAAATATGTTGGATTATTAATTTGATCAGTAACAATTCTAATTACTCGACTTTCTTGTAATGAATTCACAACCCATTTAACAAAATCTGGTCTGCCAAATTTAGTGTGACCGTATAAAACATTCGTCCTGATAATAGTATGTTTACATCCCGAACCTTTCAATACATTTTCACTTGCAAGTTTGCTCCTTCCATAATAACTAATTGGATGCGGCGGATCAATCTCGCTATAAGGACCCGCATCTCCGTCAAATACATAGTCACTTGATATATGAATTATATGAGCATCCACAGCGCTTCCGTAATATGCCAAGCTTTTTACTCCGTCAACATTAATTTTCCATGCTAATTCTTTATTGCCTTCACATCCGTCTACATTAGTATAAGCTGCGGTGTTAATAATAAAATCCGGATAAAAATTATGTATTATTTTTCTTATATCTTTTTTATTCCGAATATCCAGCTGAACATAATCAACATCGCTAATGTAAGATTCCTTTTCGGCGGAACAGCAGTGTAGTTCCACTCGATCTTTTTTAAGAAAAAACTCAGTTAACCGCTGACCGAGCATTCCATTTGAACCAACTATTAGGATTCTATTCTTTATTAAGTTTTGTGAAGATATCATTTTTCAAATTATTAAATTGTTTAACTTCTGAATACAATGTAGAATAACCGGCTGCAATATTTGCAAATTTTAAAGCATAATATATATCATTAAAATGAATATAAGAATAAAAAAAAGAGGCTCCAAAAGTATCTCCGCACCCAACATGATTAACTGAATTTGCTTTTATAGCCGGAACAAAAACGGATTCAACTCCTCCATCCTTCATATAGAATAATCTGGCACCAATCTTTCCTTTTGTTACCAATAGTATTTTAGGCCCATTATTTAATACAAACCGTGCAATGTCTGTTTCATTTTCAAATTCGCAAATTGTCTTAACTTCATTTTCATTAGCTTGTAAAATATTAACATTTTTTAACCATTCAATTGAGTTTGGAATTTGTCTAAAGTATCTTTTATTATTTTTAATGCCCCTTGTCAAACTATGAACATCCATATAAATGATACCATTATATAATTCCCTTAACCTGTAAAGGTCTTCTAAAGAAATATCCAAACCTGTAATTAAGCTTAAGAATATTCCGTCAAATTGTGAATAATTATAATCAAAGTTTACGTCGATTTTTGAAGTAAAATTTTCATAAGTTTCATCCCTTTCCCCGTTTTCATAAATATTAAGATTAACAATAGGAATTTTTTTTACTTTTGAACTCAACTCCAAATTAATTTTATCATAAGCAAATGAAAAATAGTTATAACTAAGTTTATCAAAATTCGTCATAAGATATATCTGATCATCATCATTACTCAAGTTTAAAAAACTTATTGTAGAATAGAATATACCTCCGGGTTTAATAAACTCTTTGGTATTAGTAAAAATCTTGTCTACCACGGAATGTCCAATTATCAAAATTTTCATAATTTTTCAGATAAAAATATTAACCCAAATTTAACTATGATTTTTGATTAAATTTAGTTTTAAATTTATCGATATTCTCACAACATAGAAAGCAAATATGAAAATAGGTATCACATGTTATCCCACTTATGGAGGTAGCGGAGTTGTTGCAACAGAACTGGGTAAGGAATTAGCATTATTAGGTCATGAAGTACATTTCATAAGTTATGCAATGCCTCATAGACTTATGCATTTTTTTGAGAACATATATTACCACCAAGTTGAAATAAGCAGCTATCCTTTATTTGAGCAACAGTTATACGGACTTTCACTAACCAGTAAAATGCTGGAAGTTGTAGAGTTTGAGAAACTGGATTTACTTCATGTCCATTATGCAATACCGCATGCGGTAAGCGCGTATTTGGCAAAACAAGTATTAAAGCAAAATAATTCCGATGTTAAAATTATAACAACATTACACGGAACAGATGTAACTTTAGTTGGATTAGAACCCTCTTTTCTCCCTTTGGTTAAATTCAGCATCGAGAGCAGCGATGGAGTAACTGCAGTCTCAAGATTCCTTAAAGAGAAATCCATAACAAACTATAATATTGATAAAGATATAGAAGTTATCTACAACTTTGTTGATACAAAATTGTTTAAACCCGGTAAGAATACTCAATTACATAAAAGCATTGCACCAAATAATGAAAAAGTTCTTGTTCATACTTCCAATTTTCGCCCTGTAAAAAGAGTATGCGATACAATAAAGATTCTTTCAATGGTTAAAAAAGAGATGCCTGCAAAGCTTCTCCTCGTGGGCGATGGTCCGGACCGTTCTGATTGCGAACGTCTGGTTCGAGATTTAGGCTTACAGGATGATGTTATTTTTTTAGGGAAACAAGATGGACTTGAAGAACTATTAACCGTTGCCGATATATTTCTTATGCCTTCCCAATCGGAAAGTTTTGGTTTATCTGCTTTGGAAGCAATGTCTTGTGGGTTACCGGTTGTTAGCTCTAGTGTTGGAGGACTTCCGGAATTAGTCAGCCATAATAAAACAGGATTTATTGCTGAGTTTGGCGATATAAATAGAATGGCTAAATATGTTTTGGACTTATTAACAAATGAAAAGAAGTATAAAAAGTTTTCTAAAAATGCCAGGGAAAAGGCTGTTACAAGTTTTGATAAAAAAACAGTAGTGCCAAAATATTTGGAGTACTACGAAAAAATCCTAGCAAAAAAATGAAACCCATCCGTTTAATTTCAGCAAAAATAAACGGACAGGCTAAAGTTAATTTATTTTTCTAATTTATCGGTTTTCCCTTCAGGGATTATTGGTGTTTTACCAATACTAAAATGCGTAAATCCGAAAGCTCTAGTTTTTCTTCTATTAAATATATTTCTTCCGTCAAAAATAACAGGTTCAACAAGCAGTTCTTTAATCTGCTCAAAATCCGGATTTCTAAATTCATTCCACTCGGTTACGACAAGCAGAGCACTTGCATCTTTTAACGTATCATATTCATTTTCACAATATTCCACAGTATCTTGTAAATAGAATTTAGCATTCTCCATTGCTTCGGGGTCATAAGTTTTAACTTTTGCACCTAATTTCAGTAATTCCTTTATAATCACAACCGATGGTGCCTCGCGCATATCATCTGTGTTCGGTTTAAAAGCTAATCCCCAAATAGCAAAGGTTTTATCTTTTATATTATTATTAAAATACTTAAGCACTTTTTTAACAAGAACAAGTTTTTGATTTTTATTAATATCATCCACTAAATTTAATAATCTCATTTCTTCACCGTGATCAACCGAAGTTCTGTAAAGAGCGTTTACATCTTTCGGGAAGCATGATCCGCCGTATCCAATTCCCGGGAATAAAAATCTTTTCCCTATTCTTGTATCGGCGCCCATACCTTTTCTAACCAAATCAACATTTGCTCCAACTGTTTCACAGAAGTTTGCCAATTCGTTCATATATGTAATTCGCATAGCGAGATAAGAATTAGCGGCATACTTAGTAACTTCGGCGCTTTCAGGATTCATTTCAATCATCGGATTTCCCTGCCTTACAAAAGGTTCATAAAGCAGTTTCATTTTCTTCATTACTTCGGGAGTTTTCGCTCCTATAATTATTCTATCAGGTTTCATAAAATCATCAACCGCAAAACCTTCGCGCAGAAATTCAGGATTGGAAATTACTTCAAAATTCTTATTTCCATATTTCTCAATTATCTCTGTAACCTTTGCAGATGTTCCAACCGGAACAGTACTTTTATTAACAATTATTTTTTGTGTGTTGTCACCGGCTTCTTTTAAAATTTTCCCAATATCTTCAGCAATACCAAACACATACTTTAAATCTGCGGAACCATCTTCGCCCTGCGGTGTTGGCAAACAAAGAAATATAATTTCCGAACTATTTACGGCAGTTTTTAAATCGTCTGTAAACGATAACCTTTTTTTAGCAATATTTCTGTAAAACAATAAATCCAATCCAGGTTCATAAATTGGAATTTCAGCCTCCCTTAATTTTTCTAATTTTTTAGGATCATTGTCAACACACGTAACATCGTTGCCCATTTCGGCAAAACAAGTCCCGGTTACAAGACCGACATATCCCGTACCAACTACAGATAATTTCATTTATTACTCCATTTTTATTTTACTTTAAAATCTTTGTCTATTTTTTCAAACAATGTTGCTTGCAAATCTTTGGGAGAAACCAACGGCGCTTCTACTTTCCAATCAATATTCAAACTCAAATCGTTAAATTTAATAGCCCGTTCGCTATTTTTATTATAATAATTTGTGCATTTATAGTAAAAAATTGCTTCTTCCGAAAGTACTGAAAAACCATGTGCAAAACCCGGAGGTATCCAGAATTGCTTATGATTGTTTCCGGATAAAATAATTGAAAAATAATTTCCGAAAGTTTTAGAACCGAAGCGGATATCAACCGCAACATCTAATACTTCACCATAAAGAACTTGGCACAGTTTTCCTTGAGCAAATTCACCAACTTGGTAATGCAATCCTCGTATAGTTCCCTTTTTTGATTTTGAAATATTATCCTGCACAAAATTATAGGTCAGACCTAAATTCTCCAAATTCCGCTTGTTAAATGATTCAAAGAAATATCCTCTATCATCAAAATATACGTCCGGTTCTATGACTAATAATCCGTTTATCTCAGTAGTTATCTTTTTCAATTTTGATTTCCTAAAATTTTTGATCTTTGTGCCATTTGTAAGCAGAACTTAATATATCATTCAAACCATATTGAGGTTTCCAACCCAATATTTTTTTAACTTTAGTATTATCTGCTACCAAAATTGCAGGGTCGCCTGCTCTCCTTGAAACTATTTCAAAATTTATCTTACAGTCGGTAACATTCTCAGAAACTTGAATAACTTCTTTTACCGAGTTACCGATACCTGTACCCAAATTAAATACATCCGATTTATTAGTCCTATTCAAATATTCAATAGCTTTCAAATGAGCATCGGCTAAATCATTAACATGAATATAATCTCTTATACAAGTTCCATCGGGCGTATCGTAATCGTTGCCAAAAACAAATATTTTTTCACGATCTCCCATAGCTGTTTTTAATACTAAAGGAATTAAATGTGGTTCCGGCTTATGGCTTTCACCGATGGATGAATCAAATGAAGCGCCGGCAGCATTAAAATATCTTAATGCCACATATTTTAAATTATATGCTGTATCAAAATCCCTTAAAATATGTTCGATGGTTAGTTTAGTTTCTGCATAGGGATTGATGGGTTTCGTCGATTCCGTTTCTAAAATAGGAATATTATCCGGGTTTCCATATACAGAACAAGTTGATGAAAAAACAAACTTTTTAATTTTATTTTCTACCGAAGCTTTAATTAAGTTTAAGCTTCCAACAACATTATTTGTGTAGTAAATAGAAGGATTTTCCACAGATTCACCTACATAAGCAAACGCAGCAAAATGAACAATTGCATCCACTTCGATTTGTGAAAAAACCTCAAGTAACTTTTGGTAATCCAATATATCCGCATTAATAAACTTAACTGATTTGGGAACCGCTTCTAAATGACCTCTGCTCAAATTATCTAAAACAACAACATTAATATTTTGTTGAAGAAGTAATTTTACAAAATGCGACCCGATATATCCGGCACCACCGGTAACAAGAATATTCATAGATAAGCCCATTTATAAAAAATTTTACATAACAAATAATAATAAAAAAAATTGAATCAAATTTTAATTATTTATTGGATTTAAAAACATTGAATAATATTTTTACAAAATATTTGCTAAATAGATTGTTGTAAGTTAGTTTTACTCTCACAGATTTTCGGGGTGTAGCGCAGCCCGGTCAGCGCGCTTCGTTCGGGACGAAGAGGCCGGGGGTTCAAATCCCCCCACCCCGACAAATATTAATGTTCAATTTATTTTCAAACAA
>CBEVZC010000055.1:0-18709 GCA_965554225.1 uncultured bacterium
CCGGTTCCGGGTGGTAAGTCATAAATTAGATAATCCAAATCACCCCAGTTTACATCGGACATAAATTGCTTAATAGCTCCGCTTGCCATTGGCCCGCGCCAAATAACTGGATCATTTTCATCAACTAAAAATCCAATTGACATTAATTTTATGCCGAAGTTTTCCAGCGGAATCATTTTAGAAGAATTTGTGTCTTGGTATATTTTGGGTTTCTTGCTTATACCAAGCATCAACGGAATACTGGGTCCGTAAACATCGGCATCCAAAAGTCCTACTTTTGCCCCGTCTTTTGCCAATGCAACTGCCAGGTTAACTGCAACAGTGCTTTTACCAACACCGCCTTTCCCGCTGGCTACGGCAATTGTATTTTTAACACCCGGTAACAAAGCATCCTTTTTACTGTCAATATGAGATTGTACATTTGCCGTCATGTTCACAGTAATATTTTCTACATCCGGTATATCGCTTTTTATTGCTGCAACGGCATCATTTTTCATTTTGTCTTTTAGCGGACAGGCCGGAGTTGTAAGTTCTATATCAAAAGAGATATTTAAACCGTCAATCTTAAGGTTTTTAATCATGTTTAGTGTTACTAGATCTCTATGAAGATCCGGATCTTCAACTTTACTAAGTGAATTTAATACTTGTTGTTCTGTTATATTGCTCATGTTTCATCCTTTCAAAAAATTGAACTACAAATTTAGTAAGATTATCAATCTATTACAAAATTAGAAAGTTAAATTAAACTACTTTGGCGAGCTTGATATTTAATTTAAGTATGCTTAACTTTCATCTCAAAAAATTGGCGAACATGGCTTCGGTATCAAAAGAAAATTATTTAAAATTAATTTATGCTCATAAACAGAGAAGTAACAAGTCGGTAACAACTTCTGTTTTAGCACACGATCTTGAGGTCTCAAATGCTGCAACTAGTGAAATGGCAAAAAAACTTTACAGTTCCGGACTTGTAACATATAAAAAATATAAAGGGCTTGAACTTACTCAAGAAGGAGAAAAAATTGCTTTGGACGTTGTAAGAAGGCACAGATTATGGGAGCTCTTTTTAATGAAAGTTCTGAAATTAAGTTGGGCTGAGGTACATAACGAAGCTGAGCGGTTAGAGCATATCTCATCAGAAAAATTAATTGATAGGATTGATGAATATTTGGAATATCCGATTTTAGATCCTCATGGAGAACCGATTCCTAGCAAAGAAGGAATAATGCCTAAGGTTCCAAAATCAATAAAATTATCGGAAGGTAAAATTGGAACTATTTATGAGTTAATTAAAGTTGATGATACAGTCAGTGACTTAGTTATGTATTTAAATAAGGTCGGTATAGAATTAAATAAAAAGATTCTTATTGTTGAAAAATTCCCGTTTGATAATTCTGTTGTTATAAAATTCGAAAGGAAAGAATTATCTTTAAGTGACAAAGTTGCCCAGCATTTATTTATTGTTAAATCTAAATAGGTTAAAATTATGAATCCTGTTGAATCATTAATAATATTCGTTTTAGTAGTTGTTTTTTTAACTGTAATTTTTCTGCCTGGGAAAGGATTATTTGCAAAATGGAAACATACTATTAGAAGTACAGAACGGGTTTTAATTGAAGATGCACTAAAACATCTTTACGATAGGGAATATAATCATATGGGTTGTACCCTGCAGAGTATTGCGGGGAATTTGGGAATTAGTTCGGATAAAGCTGCCAATCTTGTTGAAAGACTTGAAAAGCTTGATTTAATTAATTTAAAGTACGGACAGTTGTCACTAACTCCCAAAGGCAGATCTTATGCTTTAAGGGTGATAAGAGTTCATAGACTGTGGGAGAAGTATCTTTCTGAAAAAACCGGCATTCCTGAAATTGATTGGCATGACGAGGCCGAATTGAAGGAGCATGAATTAACTCCTGAACAAGCCGATGGTTTAGCAGCTAGTATTGGTAATCCGTTGTTTGACCCGCATGGTGATCCAATCCCAACTTCAGATGGCAGAATTCCCCAAAAGGAGGGAAAGTTGCTAAGTTCCTTAAAAGAAGGGGAGGCTGCCCAAATAATTCATGTAGAAGATGAACCTAAAGCTATTTATGCTCAACTTTTAGCTCTCAACCTACGAGTTGGTTCACAAATAATTATGATTGAAAATACAAATGAAAGAATAAAATTTGAATCAGATGGCGAGGAAAAGATTTTAGCACCGATCTTTGCTGCAAACGTAACGGTAAAAATACTAGAGAGAGAAAATGTAATAGAGAAAAATTTCTTACCGCTATCTAATTTAAAAGTAGGTGAAAAAGGAGAGGTGCTTAAAATTTCCAATGCCTTACGTGGTCAAGAACGAATACGCTTGTTAGACTTTGGAATAGTGCCGGGAGCAGAAATTGCCGTTGAAATGAAAAGTCCTTCCGGTGACCCCACTGCTTATAGAATTAGAGATGCAGTTATAGCTTTCAGAAAGAATCAGTCCGATTACATCTTTATGAAAAAAAATAAAAGCGAGGTTTAGTTGAATTTAGTAAAAAGTGATTGTGACAATTGTCCGGTTCACAATATTGATAATCTTGTAAAACTTGGTATTAACATGGAGCATTTTGATTATGTGGTTGCTCTTTGCGGAAATCCCAATACGGGAAAAAGTACTGTTTTTAATGCTTTAACCGGTTTACGTCAGCATACTGGTAACTGGCCGGGTAAAACCGTAGCAAGAGCCGAAGGAGGATTTGAATACAATGAACACAAGTATAAATTAGTTGATTTACCCGGTACCTATTCGCTATTATCTACTAGTACGGATGAAGAAGTTGCAAGAAACTTTATACTTTTCGGTCAGCCTGATGTTACCGTTATTGTTGTTGACGCAACAAGATTGGAGAGAAATCTAAATTTGGTTTTGCAGGTTTTAGAGATTACCGACAGAGCAATAGTCTGTTTAAACTTGATTGATGAAGCGGAAAGAAACGGTATTAAAATTGATGAAAGGGCACTGTCAAAAGAGTTGGGTGTACCGGTTATTCCAACTGCAGCCAGGCAAAAAGAAGGAATCCCGAATTTGCTGAAATATGTAGATGAAGTTGCAACCGGGAAATACAGATGTAAACCTAAAAGGATAAAAAACAAGAATCCGAAATTAAGAAAGGCTATTAAGACTTTAAGTAATGAAGTATCAAAACTTTATCCTAATTTACCAAATTCTGACTGGGTCGCTTTACGACTGCTTGAAGGGGATGAGGAAATTATAGCTGCGGTAAAATCGGGTGAACTTGGAAAATTAAAAAAGCTTGAAGTTACAAATGATGTACGAGAACCAATTTTGCAAAAATAAACTCTAAATTATGACTGAAAAAAATAAAGTACTTGAGCTAGCAAATAAATTAAGATGGGAATTAGGCGGTAATCTGCATGATGCTTTGATGGAATCTATTTTTAAAGAAGCTTCCAATATTGCTGATAAGGTGGTAATAACCAAAAACGAAAAAGGGGCATTCAGTTTTGATAAAAAGCTTGATAAAATTGTAACAAATAGATGGACCGGCTTTCCCATAATGTTTATTCTATTAGCTATTGTATTTTGGTTAACAGTTCAAGGTGCAAATTATCCGTCAAATTTACTTTCTGATTTGTTAGTCAACAATTTGCATCATATACTGAAAAATTTTGCTCTTTCTATTAATTTACCTCATTGGGTTATAGGTTTATTTATAGACGGCGGATATTTAGCGATGGCTTGGGTTATTGCAGTAATGCTGCCTCCAATGGCAATTTTCTTCCCATTATTTACTCTACTGGAAGATTTCGGATATCTGCCGCGGGTTGCATTCAATATGGATAACTTATTTAGAAGAGCCGGGGCACATGGTAAACAAGCTTTAACAATGAGTATGGGATTTGGCTGTAATGCCGCGGGTGTTGTTGCGGCGCGGGTTATTGATAGTCCCCGTGAAAGACTAATTGCAATTCTTACAAATAATTTTTCACTCTGTAACGGAAGGTGGCCTACACAAATACTAATAGCTACTATTTTTATCGGTGGTTTGGTACCGGCACAATTAGCAGGATTGGTTTCCGCGGGCGCGGTTGTCGGGATAGCTGTGTTTGGTGTTTTCCTTAGTCTGGTAACATCGTGGGGTTTATCGAGGAGTGTATTAAAAGGAGAAGCTTCAACATTTAATTTAGAACTTCCACCGTATAGACCGCCAAGGATTCTGCAAACATTATATACATCTTTAATTGATAGAACTCTAATTGTACTTTGGAGGGCAATTGTTTTTGCCTTTCCCGCGGGTTTGGTTATTTGGCTAATTTCAAATATAGATATCGGCGGTGTTAGTTTAGCCGATTATTTTATTAATTGGTCCAATCCGTTTGCTTTGTTTATAGGATTAAATGGTATTATACTTTTAGCGTATGTTGTAGCCATACCGGCGAATGAAATCGTGATTCCGACAATTTTAATGTTAACTGTTGTTCATTTCGGATTGACGGGTGTCGGTGCCGGTGCCGGAGTAATGTTCGATACAAGTACAATAGGTGCAACCAAACAGCTTTTAGAAGTTGGAGGATGGACAGTTTTGACTGGAGTAAATTTGATGCTTTTCAGTTTGCTTCATAATCCGTGTTCAACTACTTTGTATACAATTTACAAAGAGACCGGAAGTATGAAGTGGACTATATTCTCAGCAATCTATCCAATTATTATGGGTTTTACTCTTTGTTTTCTGGTTGCGCAAGTTTGGAGAATTTTTTGATACTTAAATTTGCCTGATCTTAATGAACTATTTTCCTTACAATTTTTTTGTCTGTTGTATGAATATTGTGACCCATCAGCCAATTCTGAACTGAAATTATTTTTTGCGTATAAACCGGGTGATTAAATACGTAATTACCGTTTGGTAATAGGATTCGTGACTTTACATTATCTTTTAGTGAGTTTTTAATAACTGACTTGAGGATAGTTTTCAATATATCTTTATTCTCAATTGGAAATGCGATTTCAATTCTTCTATCTAAATTTCTCTGCATTAAATCGGCGCTGCTTAAATACATTTCTTCGTTTCCGTTATTGAAGAAATAATAAATTCTGCTGTGTTCTAAAAATCTTCCTACAATACTTCGTACTTTTATATTTTCGCTAATTCCTATTTTCTGTGGAATCAAACAGCATATCCCGCGTACTATTAAATCGACCTTTACACCTTGCTGAGAAGCTTCGTAAAGAGCGGCAATAAGCGCCGGATCAACCAGAGAGTTTAACTTAAAAATTAAATGACCTGTACCATAACGCTTTTTATTTTGAATTTCTCTGTCAATGAGATTGATCATTTTCTTTCTAAGATTAATTGGAGCTACAAATAGTTTCCTAAACTTTTTTTGCTCCGAGTAACCGGTCAGGTAATTAAATATTTCCGAAACGTCGGCACAAATTTCATCATCTGCCGTAAACAGACCTAAGTCCGTATATAACTTTGCCGTAGTTGCATTATAATTTCCGGTTCCCAAATGAACGTAGCGTTTTACACCGTCAATTTCTTTTCTTACAACTAAAGTCATTTTAGCATGAGTTTTTAATCCTACAAGCCCGTAAACAACGTGCACGCCTGCTTTCTCTAACTCTCTTGCCCAGAAAATATTATTCTCTTCATCAAATCTTGCTTTTAACTCCACTAAAACCGCTACTTGTTTTTTCCTTTCTGCCGCTTCTATCAAATAACGAATAATAGGTGAATTTGGTCCGACACGGTAAAGAGTTTGTTTAATAGCAAGTACGTCAGGGTCTTGCGAAGCTTGTTTTATAAAATCAATTACCGGTAAAAACGAATCGTAAGGATGATGAAGGAAAATATCTCTTTTCCGAATAATCGAAAAAATATTTTCATCTTCTTCAAATATTTGCTGGTTGTAAGGATGAAACTGTTTTTCTTTCAAATCATGCAGCGGCAGAGAGTAAAGCAGCATGATATCGCTTAATCCTAACGGGCCGTCGATAATATGAACATCATTTGCTTTAATTTCCAGGTTTTCTGTCAGTGTATCAATCATAAATTGCGGCATTTCCTTTTCAACTTCCAAGCGAACAACGGAACCAAATCTTCTTCTCTTAATATTTTCCTCAATTAACTCAAGTAAATCGTCTGCTTCATCTTCTTGAATTTCCAGATCCGTGTTCCGGGTTATTCTGAATCTATGGGCATAAATAATTTCAACGCCGGGGAAAAGTATTGGCAAATTACTTTTTATCAGATCGTCTATCCAGACAAACTTAGCACAATACTCACCTTTACCGTTTGTACTTTTTTTACCGATTATTTTTTCAACTCTTAGTAAACGGGGAAGTATGTCTGGAATTTTAACTCTCGCAAAACTCTTTTCTCCGGTCTTCTTTTTTACCAATAAAGCAAAACTTAGACTTAAATTAGAAATATACGGGAATGGTCTGCCCGGGTCAAAAGCTAAAGGAGTAAGTACGGGATAAATCTCTTTATGGAAATATTGAGTTAATTTATTTCTTTCTTCGTCTGTTAGTTCATCAATATCAGCAATTACTATATTATTCTTTTTTAAATTCGGAATGATCTCATTTATCCATAAATCATGAATTTGTTTGAACAATTTTTGAACTTCGTGTTCTATTATCTGAAGCTCTTCGTAAGGTGTATGCCCGTCAATTTTTGGTTCAATTACTTTGGCGCGAATTTGTTCTTTAATACCCGATACTCTAATCATATAAAATTCATCGAGGTTAGAATAGAAGATTGAGATAAATTTTATCTTATCCAGTAATGGCTGATCAGGCGATAAAGCTTCTTCTAATACCCTTTTGTTAAAATCAAGCCAACTTATTTCCCGGTTAAAAAAGTTTTCCGGTTTGTAATATTTTGATAGTGTTTCTTTAGTAATCATAAAATTTTTTAAGTATAAAAATTAGCTGTTCTAATGGTTATGAGCATGGTCTTCAATTTTTACTGCGGACGAATAACTTTCGAGATTATAATTAATTGTTTTCTCAGGCATCGGTAACCTTCTGATTTTAACCTTTGCTTTGTCCAAAAAATAGTCTGCTTGGGTATTATGATAATCGGAAAAGACCACAATCTCCTTTATTCCAGCTCCAATTAAGGCTTTAGCGCAATTAGTACACGGCATATTTGTGACGTACGCCGTAGCGCCCTTTGTGCTTACTCCGTGTATTGAACATTGTAATAGAGCATTCATCTCTGCATGAATAGTTCTTATGCAGTGATTATCTTCAATCATACAGCCAACATCTTCGCAATGATCATCACCAGGAATAGAACCGTTATAACCTGTTGATAAAATTCGTTTTTCTCTAACGAGAACGCAGCCAACGTGCATCCTTGGGCAGGTTGCTCTTTCCGAGACAAGCATGGCAACTTTTAGGAAATACTCATCCCATGCAGGTCTTTTCTTTTTATTCTCCATTTGTTTTCCTAACTATAATGTTCAACCGTTAAAAAATATATTCCACAAAAATAATGAAAGTTTTGTTTAAGTGTTGTGTGCAAAATATAGATGTGCCGGAATTCAACTATTCTTAAAACTGAAAATTACTTCCCTAAAATAATTCTGAAAGTTGTTCCTCCGTTAATTGCAGATTGATTTACAAAAATTTTGCCTTTGTGATAGTTTTCTATAATTCTTTTTGAAAGACTTAGGCCCAAACCCCAGCCTCTTTTTTTTGTGCTGAATCCCGGTTTGAATATATCTTTCCTTCGTTTTGGGTCAACTCCTTTGCCGTTATCGGAAACATCAATATAAACGGAGTGTTCATGATTTTTAATTTGCAGAATTATTTTACCATTGTTATTGCCTATAGCGTCTAGTGCATTTTTTATTAAATTTTCCAGTACCCACTCAAATAATTCAGGGTTTACCATCGCTTTAATATCCGGGTCGCCCTCAAGCTGCAGTTCAACATTCATACCTTTTTGCGGTATCCTTCTTTGATAATATCTTACTACCGTTTCAATTAGTATATAAATATTCTTTAATTTCAATTCCGGTTTTGAACCGATCTTTGAAAATCTTTTTGTTATTTTATTTAAGCGTGTTAAATCGTTTCCCATTTCCTCGGCAACATCAAGTACTTTGTCGGGGTCTTTGTAATGTATCTTCAAAATTTCTTCCCAACCCATTAAACTGGAAATAGGAGTGCCAAGCTGATGTGCTGTTTCCTTCGCCATTCCGACCCAGATATTACTTTGCTCGGTTCTCTTTAGATAACTGAAACTTATATATGCAATAATGATGAAGAGTATTGCAAAGATAATTTGAAGAAAAGGATAATACTTTAATTGTCTAACCAGAGTAGAGTTTCCGTAATAAATTTTATTTAGTACAAGACTGTCTTGAATAACTACCCTTATTGGATTATGGATAGCCGCAAGTTCCTTTATTTTCTTTCTTAAGAAATTTTCTACTTCTTTTGGTTTAAGAGTTGAATCTATTTTAATATTCTTAATTCCTATTCCCTGCTGATAGATATTCGGGTTGTTGCTCGAATCGGTTAAAATGAGAGGGAAGTCAATTCGCTTAATTATATTTTCAAAAATAAATGTAAAATCCTGTGTTTTTTCCGGGCTGGATTGTGCTATATATTGTAAACCCTTTGCATAAAGTTCAACTACTTGCGTTTCTCTTTGCTGGAGCCTTTTAACTAAGTTTTGTGTATAAAACAAAGTTGCCGCAGAAATTAAAATTGCAATAATTAAGAGAAACAGTTTAATATTTGCTGATGATTTACTTCCGCTCATAAAAGAATTGCCTGCTTATAATTTAAACGTAAAGTTAGGGAATTTTTGTGAAGATTTTATGTTAGCGTACTATATTTTGCAAAATTACAAATAATTAAATCTACAACTCAATCGTTTGGGACCTTCTAGGTCCTACTGAGATGATGCTTATTTCAAACCCGCTTTTTTCAGAGATGAACGAAAGATAATCTTTTGCTTTTGCAGGCAGCTCGTCATAACTTTTTGCGTTTGTTATATCTTCTTTCCAACCCGGGAGTGTCTCATAAACCGGAGTAACATTTTCAAGTTTATTTAAACTTGTAGGAAAATATTTAAGGTCTTTCCCGTCAAGTTTATAACCTGTACAGACTTTAATTTTGTCAAAATTACTTAAAACATCTAGTTTTGTAATTGCAGCTCTTTCCATACCGTTAATCGTACGTGAATAGTTAACAAGAAAAGCATCGAACCAGCCGCATCTGCGCGGTCTTCCTGTTGTCGCTCCGAATTCATGTCCCCATTTACGCATGTTTTCACCTTCTTCATCTAACATTTCTGTTGGGAAAGGACCTAAGCCCACACGTGTTGTGTATGCTTTTACTATTCCAATAACCGAATTAATTTTTGTGGGTGGAATTCCGGTTCCGGTACAAGCGCCGCCTGCAGTAGGATTAGAAGATGTTACATAAGGATAAGTTCCGTGGTCAATATCCAGAAGCGCTCCTTGTGCTCCTTCCATTAAGACCGATTTCCCTTCATCTACGGCGTTGTTTAAGTAAGCAGCTGTATTTGTTATGTATTTATCAATCCTTTTATCAAATGCTAAGTATTCTTCAACAATTTTGTTAATATCCAATTCTTCCCTGGAATAAATCTTTTTTAAGATATTATTTTTTTCATCTATGTTTCTTCTGAGCTTTTCTTCTAATACGGACTTGTGAAGCAGGTCCTCAATTTTAATTCCTTTTCGGGCATATTTGTCTAAGTAGCATGGACCAATGCCGCGACCGGTTGTTCCAATTTTGTTTTTTCCGCTTTCGCTTATTGTGTCTAAAAGTTTATGGTATGGCATTATTAAATGTGCATTATTACTAATCAAAAGTCTCCCTTCAATATTTATCCCGGAGCTTTCAAGCATTTCAATCTCTTCCAGCAAAGCAACCGGGTCAACAACTACTCCATTCCCAATTACGCATGTTACGTTTTCTCTTAAAATACCGGCTGGAATTAGATGAAGAATAAATTGTTTATTACCTATTTCAATTGTATGACCGGCATTAGCTCCGCCTTGGTAACGTGCAACTATATTGTGTCCTTCAGATAAAATATCAACAATTTTACCTTTCCCTTCATCTCCCCATTGACTGCCGACAACAACAGTAACTTTCATGCCCTCTCCGAAAAATTTAGTGTTGAAAATGACAATAAAAAACTCCGAATGTGTTTGTTCGGAGTTAAAAATGAAAAAACATATAGCGTTTAACTATCGGATAAACTTTTTACAGCATCATCAACAGAATCATAATGCTCAAAAATTGAAATAAGCTTAGTAATAATCAGTAAACTGTTTATTTTTTCGGTTGCATTTGCAAGTTTTAATGTACCACCGCCGTTTTTCATTGTTGTATACCCGCTAATCAACATTCCGAGTCCTGAACTATTCATGAACTTCACACCTGCTAAATCAACAATTACATTTCTTTTGCCTGCATCAAGAAATTGATGTAACTGCTGACCGAATTTTTCCGCTTCCGGTCCGCCCATTACGTTTCCCTTTAATTCAAGAATAACAGCATTATATTGCTCTTTTGTTTTAACTTTCATATAAACCTCTAAATTATGTAAATAAACAATTATTAATCAATATTAAAAAGAAATGTGTAATTTATAAAGAGGATTTACCAAATTATATCAAATTTAATTCTCAGTTAAGTTATGGATTCTTTACGAGAAATGAAAGTATTTTTAGTGAGAAAATTATATTTTTTGGTTGTAATTTGTAGTATAAAAGAGCAATTCCTTAATAAATCATAATATTTGTTTAAAAAAAATGATACAAAGTCTGCCGGATAAGAGCTTTAAGTAAACCAAGGGAACTACATTAAAGGGGAAGCGTCTAAAATTGAGTAATGAACGAAATAGTAAACCTAATAGTAAAAATAATGCTAATCTTAACGACGAAGATGCTTTATTAATTGAGCGGTTTAAAAAAGGAGACGAAACTGCATTCAGTGAATTAGTTAATAAACATAAAGAAAAAGTTAGAAGCCTGGTTTATTTAACTTTAGGTGATTCTGAATATATAGATGATATTTCTCAAGACGTATTCATAAGTGCTTATAAAAAACTAAAAGAATTTCGTTTCGAATCGAAGTTTACAACTTGGCTTTATAGAGTTACGGTAAATAAATGTAGAGACTATCTTAGGAAAAAACGGGTTCGTAGTATATTTGTTCCAATCAAAGATGAAGCATACAGATTAAGTTCTGGGCAAAATACGGAAAATATTGATATACCACATCTAGTTAGGAATGCTATTAGTAAATTACCTGATAAGTTGAGAGAGCCTTTAATTCTCAGGGATATTGATGGATTTAGTTATAAAGAAATTGCAGAGAAAATGGATTGTGAAGTCGGAACGATTAAATCAAGAATTTTCAGAGCACGGGAAAGTTTGAAAATCCTACTGGAACCATATCAAAATGAATTATTATAGATGAATTTATAAAATCAATTATTAAAGCTTTAAATTATGGTATTAATTGTAAATAGAATATTGCACTCAACTACAACCAGAAAGTTGGAAAACGCAGTTCTGTTTTCAATTTTGTTTTTCGTTTATAAAATATTCTTTCCTACAGTAGACAGCTTCCTCATTTTATTTCTGGGCGAGATATTTGTTTTAATAACTTTATATTTATGGTCAGTTTATGTAGTTGAGTTTATTAGGAATAAAACTTCTGCAATTCTATCTGTTGTTGTTAATATCGGTATTTTTACGGCAATTATTTTATTTATTGTTACATCTGCGTTTAAGATTTTTAATTATTCCTATTCCTTTTCCACTAAAGTTGAATTGAATTTTTTTGAATCGATCTTTAATTCTTTTTTAGCACTGGTAATAATAGTTGCTCTAGCATATATATTTCAAGCAATTAGAACACTTTATTTCCTAAGACAAAAACGAAATTCTTCTCTTTATTTTAATCTTATGGTTTTGTTTTTTATTCTGACTGCTTTAACTAATTCCTACGGGCATATAAATATTGAGGCACAGTTCATAGTTGATATTTTGGAAGCAGTTGCAATAAGCTTAATTTTAATGAATTCATTTAGAGTTGCATGGATTGCATTTCTGACAAAAAAACAAAAAATTGGTTTACTCGGTTTATCGATTGTCTTAATAATACTATTCTCAATAAATACAAGTGAATCTTTTCTTGATCCTTTTCCGCTTTATCATACATCGCCCGCTCTAACAATGATTATAAGATTGCTGATGATATATGGGATATTATATTTTAGCGTAGTGTTTTTTACCACTTTATTCCATCTGCCAACAGCTTCGGCTATTGATAGAAAATCGGAAGAGCTTTCTTCGTTTATGGACTTAAGCAGTTTGTTGAACCAAGTTTTTGATATTAATGAACTTAGTGATACTGTAACAAAAATGACTCGTAATGTATGTAATTGCGAAGCTGCCTGGTTAGCAACATCTTTTTCCGGAGAAGAGACCATACAATCCGTAAATAGTATTGGATATTTGGAAGCGGAAAATATTACTTCTAATTTAAGAAATAATAAATTACTTCCGAATTTTATCAATACATTTAAACTTAAGGGATTAGATTCTTTAGATGATCATTCGAGGTTTGAAACAGTTGTAGTTGCACCATTAAAGATACATGGGGATGTAAATGGTTATCTTTTTGCTGCAAGAGAAAGCGATATGTTTTTTGATGATGAAGATAAGAAATCAATATCCGCATTTGCAGATTATGCGGCTCTGGCGTTAGAAAATGCCAAGTTGATTCAAGAATCTATTGAAAAGGAAAGGCTTGAAAAAGAATTAGATGTGGCCAGGGAAATCCAACGAAAAATTTTACCGAAGTCAATACCGAAAGTTAATTATTTAGACATTGCATCTTTATTCATTCCTGCATTTGAAGTAGGCGGTGATTATTATGATTTTTTCGAGTTGGATAATGAGAATATAGGATTTATAATTGCCGATGTTTCGGGTAAAAGTATTCAGGCTGCTTTTATTATGGCTGAAGTTAAAGGAATTTTTAAGTCTTTGTCCGGCGTAACCAATACACCCAAAGAACTTTTTATTAGAGCAAATGAGATATTAAAAGAAAGTTTAGATAGAAAAAGTTTTGTAACGGCAACTTATGGAATCTTAAATATAAAAACCGGCAAATTTTCTTTTAGCCGTGCCGGGCATTCACCTGTTATGCATTATACCAACAATAAAATTGTAAAGTACATCCCCCAAGGAATTGGGCTTGGTATTGAAAAAGGGGAAAGATTTGCATCAATAATAAAAGAAATGGAAATTCAATTAAATTATAACGATATTTTAATTTTATTTACTGACGGTATAAATGAATCGCAAAATAAAAGTTTGGAAGATTACGGTTATGATAGACTTGAAAAAGTAATTATGGAAAATAAGGATAGTGACATGGACATTCTTGCTAAAAAAATTATCGAGTCGGTTTCACTTTTTTCTAAAGATAGTTCACAACATGACGATATTACATTGGTATTATTTAAATGGAAATTCAATAATAAGTCAATTGGAGATAATTGATGGCAGATTTTAAAGTTGATATGCGGGGGATAGGTTCGGTTAGTGTTTTGGATATTAAAGGATATTTGGATGCTCACACAACTCCCGAACTTGAAAATGCATTTAACAAATTGATTGATGATCGCAATTATAAGGTAGTTGTTAATCTATCCGATCTCAATTACATCAGCAGCGCAGGGTTAGGTGTGTTTATGGCTTATGTTGAAACTATGCGGGAAAACAATGGAGACATTAAGTTCTCAAATTTAAAGAAAGACGTTTATAATATTTTTGATTTGCTTGGTTTCCCTATGCTGTACGAGTTTTATGATGACGAAAAAGAAGCTGTAGAAAAATTTAGCGAATTAAAATAATTGAAAAATTTTAAAACTAAAATAGATAGAAAATTAACTATTAAAAGTTCTACGGCAAATTTATCAACCGTTCGTAACTTTATTAAAACCTCTGCGTTAGAATGCGGATTTGACGAAGAAACAACCGGTAAAATAATTTTAGCTGTTGATGAGGCATGCACTAATATTATTAAGCACGCATATAATTATTCTCCTGACGGAGATATTTTGGTGAATGTTAAGTTCTATAATAAAAAGTTTTCCGTAATTATTACTGATAGTGGCATCCCCTTTGATTCATCTTTAATCCCTGAACCGAATTTAGAAGAATATTTAAAACAAAAGAAGGTCGGCGGACTTGGAATGTTTCTAATGAGGAAACTTATGGACCAAGTTAAATATTCTATACCAGCAAATGGCAAGAACCGTGTAACATTAGTAAAATATTTGTCGTAAATCTTATGCATTTACAAAATAAAAACTCCGCGCTAAAAAATCTTTCTGCTCTTGTAGATTTTTCTAATTTGATAAATTCCAGTCTCGATCTGAACTTCACTTTAAACAATATTCTATTTACATGCTTTGCGAAGTTGCAAGTTACAAAAGGAATTGTACTATTTGTTGAAAACAATAAACTAAATATTAAGTCATCTAAAGGATTTGTCAATCATCAACTGGATGATTTCCCGGATATTTCTGCAGACAACTTTGAAACAGAAACGAAATTTAAGACCTTTCTAAAACAGCATCATCTACAATATTATGTAAAAATTCAAACTGCAAGTAGATTAATCGGTTTAGTTATTCTCGGTGAAAAACTAGATAAGAGTTCTTATTTAGAAGAAGATAAAGAGTTTCTTACAACTTTAGTTAATATTGGCAGCACGGCAATAGAAAATTCACTTGCTGTGGAAAAATTAAAAAATATAAATAAAACTTTAGACTCTAAAGTAAATCAGTTAAGTTCTCTGTTTGATTTAAGCAAGGAATTTAGTGGTATTCTTGAAGAGCAAAGAGTAAGCAAACTATTGGTGTTTTCGGTAATCGCGCAAATGTTAGTTTCTAAGTTTGCAGTTATAACCTGTGAAAATAGTAAACCAAAGGTTTTGGAATCAAGAATACCGGTGGATGAATTAGAGAAAGTCTTAGGTGATTGTTTATTAATTAGTGAAACCGAACCCTTAGATGAAATTAAAATCAAGGACAAGTATTCTAAATTGTGGAACTTGGGAATTGTATTGGCAATTCCAATGCTGATAAAAGGAGAGACTAAGGGTTTAATTCTACTAGGGAAAAGACTAAATAATCTGGATTATACAAAATCCGATATTGAATATGTTTCGTCAGTCGGTGGTCTCGCTATTATATCAATTGAAAATAGCAGGCTTTTTAAAGAGGCTATAGAAAAGCAAAAAATGGAAAAGGATTTGGAAATTGCAAAAAATATTCAGCAAAATTTATTGCCTTCATCCATTCCAGAACTGAAAGAATTAGAAATATCGGCATTTAACAAAACTGCGCGCCAAGTTGGCGGAGATTATTATGATTTAATTAAACTAGATGATAATAAACTGCTTCTCGCTATAGCGGATGTTTCCGGTAAAGGAGTTCAAGCTGCTTTGCTAATGGCGAATCTGCAGGCGTTTTTAAAGTCAATTGTTAAACAGAACATTCCTCTTATGGATGCGTCTAATTTAATAAACGATTTAGTATCTGAAAATACAACTAATGGAAGCTTTATAACTTTTTTCTGGGGTAAAATAAATTTAGATACTAAAATATTTGAGTATGTAAATGCCGGTCATAATCCACCGTTATTATTACGAAACGGTGAGATAGTTAAGTTTAAAAAAGGCGGTATGATCTTAGGCGTTATGAATACTGTCATTCCGTACGAGTCGGAAAAAGTAAGTTTAAAGACCGGTGATGTAATTGTGCTGTTTACAGATGGAATTACTGAGGCTATGAATATAAAAAATGTAGAGTATGGTGATGAACGGTTAGAAAAATTATCTTTACAAAAAGCCGATGCAAGTTCGGAGGAAATTTTAAATGCAATTATTGATGACATTCATGAACATACTTGGGATGCGGAACAGTCGGATGACATTACATGTTTAGTTCTAAAAGTAAAATAACAAAATTTGGATTTATGGCTTTATTTCTAAAATATCGAAAAAAAATATTATTACCTGTTACATCAATTCTTTTTGTGATTGGTCTTATTAATATATATTTCACGATTAATATTACACCCCGTTCAAACGATGAATGTCTTTGGGTGCCCAAGTATGTTAATAAAGACAGCACGGCATTTGTTTTTGATTTGGTAAAAGTAGGAGGTGTTACATGGAATGCCGGAATTAGAGACGGGGATACATTATTAGCAATTAACGGTAAAAAGTTCGATGACCTAATTACTGCTTCAAATTTGATTGACCGTTTAGCAAGAGGAGATACTGCTAACTATACAATTAAGCATGGCCAAAATGTTAGAATAACAAAAGTAAAGATAAAGAAACTGATAAGTTTCGGCGGACTTGCGGTTAATTTATTGGCTATCATTTGGCTTGTTGTTGGCTTTATAGTTATTTATGCAAAACCCGACGGCAGAACTCAACGGTTATTTTATAGAATCGGAGTTTTATTTATTTTATATTCCACTTGGACATTAATAGCAAGTAATCCGTCCGTTAATCCGATTTGGAGGCATGCATGGTTATTGATTTCCATTGATTTAATCTGGTCGATTTCCGCAATATTTTTACCCTTTGTTTATATCCATTTCTTTTGGGTGTTTCCAAATAAGTTTAAGATTGTAAAGAAATCCAAAACCATTAAAGTACTTTATACAATACCGGTTGTTTTAACTGTACTAGCGGTAATTTATAAAATTACTTTTGTTTATTTCTCCCGCTATTTTGAAGGATTTATATATATAGCTAAATTTATAGCGTTTGTAAATATTTTGATTTTGATAGCATTTATTATTGGATTTATTTCGCTATTTAGAAGTTATTTAAAATTAAAATCCCCAAACGAGCGCAATCCGATATTTATAATATTAATTAGTTACGCAATTGGACTAGCAGCTTTAATTTACACAAGTACGCTGGCAAATGTTTTGGCAGATACAATTTTTAATTCGCCCGAATATTTTATGCCGATAATCCTTATTGCTTTATTACCAATATCGTTCGGATATTCAATTTTTAAATATTCGCTAATGGATGTTACGGATGTTGTTAAGAATGCTATTATCTACGGTGCAGCAACAATTACCGTAGCAGGTATATATTTTTTTGTTATTTATGTCTTAGGGCAGAAAATCAGTAGAGCGATTGCAAGTGAATATCAAGGATTAATTGCAGCTATAATATTCATAGTTTTTGCAATTATATTTCAATCAACAAAAGACCGTTTTCAGGAAACAATTACTCGTAAATTTTATCCCGAACAATTTGCTTATCGCAAAGTATTACTTGAGTTCTCAAACCATATTTCAACAGTAGTAGGATTAGAAAATATTTTAGATTCTGTTACCAAAATTTTTGTCAGTGCACTTAAATTAGAAAAATTCGGAATTGCACTAAGAGATGAAAAAACCGGTCACTGTAGTTTAAAAAGAGAAAAGGGTTTTAAACAAAAAAAGTTTACAATTGAAAATCAACAAACTTTTATTGAATCGGTTGCTCAAGAAAAAATAAAATTTAATCAGCCTATTGCAATTGGAATTGAAGAGTTTGAAAAAGTTTTCCCAAACGATTATAAAAAATTTATTGAGGAGGGAATTTATACAATTATTCCTCTTTTAATAAAATCAAAAGTTACAGGATTACTTTTATTCGGACTAAAATATTCCGGTTCACAATTTGCTGGTAAAGATTTGGACCTTTTAATTGCGGCGGCTAATCAAACAGCTGTTTCAATGGAAAATGCAAGGTTGTACGGTGCTGAAGCTCAAAAAATTAAATTGGATAGGGAACTGGTAGTTGCAAAAAAAATTCAAGAAAAATTATTACCACAAGAAGTTCCCCAATTACCGGGATTAGATATTGCCGGTACTATGATTCCGGCTATGCAAGTCGGTGGAGATTATTTTGATTTGATAAAAATTTCCTATGCAAAACTTTTTGTTGTAGTTGGCGATGTTTCTGGTAAGGGTTTGTCCGCATCTTTTTATATGTCTAAGTTGCAGACGATGGTTAAACTTTATTGTACGGTTAATAAATCCCCGGCAGAAATTCTAAAGGAAATAAACAAGAATATTTATGAGAGCATGGACAAACATTGGTTTATTACCATGACAATAGCTCTTTTTGATATTGAAAAAAGAATAGTTCAAATAGCAAGAGCCGGGCATACACCATTAAAATTAATTAGGGACGGAGTTGTAAAAACTTTTATACCTAAAGGTATTGGTGTCGGTTTAGAACATGGTCCTGTTTTTGACTCATCACTTCAAGAAGAAATATTTCACTTAATTCCGGGCGACTTATTTGTTTTTACTTCCGATGGAATTGAGGAAGCTATGAATTCAAAGAATGAATTATTTGGTGAAGATAGATTAAATAACTATCTAATAAATAATAATGGGAGCAGGTCTGCACAAGTATTAAATTCTGTAGTAAACGGTATTAAAAAATTTAGAAACGGAATTGAACCGAATGACGATGTTACTCTCGTATTAGTGGGAATTACAAAAGCAATAGAAAATTTAGATAATATGCGTTCGGACAACTATTTAAACCCAACCTCAAACTTAACTTGACTTGCTTATAATGCAAACAATTTTTATTAGTTTAATTAGT